>NZ_JBFRFR010000005.1:0-137127 GCF_052114925.1 Bradyrhizobium sp. 2TAF36
CGAGGCCTGTCCGCTAATGAGAACGCACGCGCGCTGATATCCATGATGGCCCGGAGCAAATGCTCCAATCAAAGGCCGGATACATTGATGCAAGACCACTCACCACCTGATCGACGAACCTCTTGCTACGCACGGCCGGACCATACATTGGGTCAAAATGCGAAGAACTCAGAGTGAGCAAATCCAGTCCGCTTCACCCCACTAAGCGGACCTCAACGAGGAGTGTCGTCACTTCGCTGATGGGTTATCAGCCGACGTGATTGCCTGTGAATAATCTAGGAGTCCGGGCCGCGGAGCGGCACTGGTCGAGGTATTGGGTCAATCCGGCCGCGGGAGCCGAACAACCACCCAGTCTCTGAGCGGAACGCAAACTTACCTGGCGCCGGAAACTAGATTGCCGACACAGCTTCTCGACGAAACGAATGTCGACCCAGAGGTGTGCGTGTGCGCAGTCGCAAGCTGTTCTATCTCGAGCGTTCGGCCGCCGCCGTTAGCACAGGATAGCGGGCATAGAGCGTGTCGACGCGGTCCCGCCACATCGCCACGAACGCACCCGAGGTGAGATCATCGACCGACTTCCATTCGCGTTTGACCGCAGGCAGCGTATTGCCCCAGATAGCGCGCTTGCACCATCGCTCGCCCTTTGCCGAGCCCTCCCGGGTTGCGCACATAGACTTCCAGGCAATCCGCTGCGGACGGCTGATGTGTTGGGCGGCTCCTTCCCAGCCCTGCTGGTGGATCAGGTAGAGGTCGGAAAGGGTCGGCTTTTTCTGCGTCAATATTTCGAATAGCGCAGCCTCGCTGAGAAACTTGTAGGCGGCACCTACAGCGTTGTCGCGAGGATTGAGGATGTCGCCCGATCCGTATTTGCTGAACTCATACTTGCTCAGCTGGAACAGGCCGACATAGGAGCCGGTGCGTTGCCTGGGATTGAAATCGGATTCGATTTTGGCGACCGCCTTCATGAAGTTGACATCGACACCGAACGCTTCGGCTGCACGTTCGATCTCCTGGACGGGCGTTCCGAGCGGAACGTCGCTCAACGCCGACAAGGCGATCTTTGCGGGCTTTTCCGGCGGCGGAATTTCCGAGTAGACGTAGTATTTGAGATACGACGGTTTGCCTTCGCCCGGATTGGGCGAAGCAACGGGCGGACGGTCCTGCTGTAGCGTTGCCGAGTTCTCGGGCGACGCTGCCTCAAGGCTGGCGACCTGCAACATTGGCTCTTGCGAAGTGGTTACATCGGACGGCGGCACCGAGTCCGGCGCCGCGGCGCCGAATCCCGCCGCAACGATCGCATTAGCCGATAATCCTGTATCGAATTTCGTCTCGATGGCCGGGGCCGGAAACGCGGCGCCAGCATTTGTCAGAACCGTCGTCACATTCAGCGGGATGCCGCTGAATGCATCAGCCACTCTTGCATTCGGCGTTGCGATGCTTGGGCGCGGTACCGCGATCTGACCAATCGCGACAAGCGAAGTCGCTGTCAGCGCGCCGGCAATACAGCTTGTTTGCCAAATCTTCAATGTCGCCAGCCGCGCGGCCGCGGTCCCCCCCATTCACGTCCCCGACTTGGCACGCAGATTAAGGAGGTGAGGGGATGACAATGGGGCGCACCTGTGGCGCAGGTGCGGCCAGTCTCGGCCGCGTCGCCAAGATTGCCTAAATTGAAAGTTGCGGTCGTGATGCGCCTCCCGCCGAGGAACAGGACGGGCGCCATATCGCGCAACCATCGCTAAACAAGGCATCTTCGTGCGTTAGCGCATCGAGACCGGCGCCCGCGCGCACGCCGCTCCCAAGCATCTCGAGGCCGCGACGTCGCAAGACCCGAGGACGGTTCGCTGGGAATGGACAATCGCGATCCGCTTTATGGCCGCTAGCGTCGGTCTCAGCGGAGCCGGTCTAGCCAAGCTCAGGTCTGCCGTGACCGTTGTCTCCGCTCGGGCCGGAGCGTTGCAGCTCACCACAGCGCCTGCCGCATTCTTGCGCAACAGTAAACTAGTGCGCCAATGTCTCAGTTGGGTCAATCGCGTCGCTTGGCCCGTAGCTCGACGACTTCCGGTCTACTCCCCGCTCCGGACATGTCGCAAACTGAAGCGATGGGCCATAACCGGACTCATGCGTCGCAGCAGAGTGCCGCTATTCAATCGCCTCATGGGATGGAGAGCTAATCGGGCAACCCCGCTTTCCGAAGACCCTCAATAAACAGCTTTGCGTTTGATAGTCCGGCCCGGGCGATAAGCGCCGATATTGTAAAGGCGGGATCGATCTCAAGCACACGCGCCGCCGCGTCGTGCGCCTCAGCGTCACGTCCGAGATGGGCGAAGGCGGACGCGAGCCATTGGTAAGTTGCCAAATAAAGGTTCTGACGAAGGGCTTTCTTCAATACGACGATGGCTTCGTCAAAGCGGCGAAGCTCGATAAGGGCCTGCCCAATGCCAGTAAGCGTCATGTATAGTAGCGGGTCTACTGGGCTCATGCGAACGGCACGTTCAAAGCTCCAGATCGCTTCCTCCGGCAGCCCCGCAATTCTATAGACATGGCCTCTGCAGCTCCATGTGAGCCATGAATTTGGGTTGAGCCCGACCGCCCGGTCAGCCATTTCGATCTCGGCTTCACGATCGCCGACCATGAACGCCGAGATTACGGCAGCCMTTGCTAACGTGTCCGGATCGCCATCGTCGATGCTCAATGCCAAACGAGCAAGCCGAACCGCTTCCTTGCGGTCGAACTGAGGATCGTTGGCATAGCCCAAAAGGACGTTGAGCATGTGGCAGACACCTGCCAGAGCCGCGACAGCGCCGAACCGAGGGTCGAGCTCCAAGGCGCGGTGGAACAGTCGGATTGCCTCGGCCAACCCTTCGCGGGTCCTTAGGTAGAACTGCGGCATGGCACGGAGATAAAAATCATACGCGGTGAGGTTCTCTGGCCGCCGCCGCGTCGCCAATTCAATTTCTGTTTGAAGCATCTTTGGCTCAATGGCCGACACAACGGCGAGCGTTACTTCGTCCTGAAGAGCAAAAACGTCGGTCAGGTCACGCTCAAACCTGTCCACCCAGATGTGTGCGCCTGTAACCGCATCGATCAACTGCCCTGTGATGCGAACTTTCCCCGACGCCTTCCGCACAGACCCCTCGAGGACATAGCGCACGCCGAGCCTTCGCCCGACTTCCTTGATATCGACCGCTCGCCCCTTGAAGGTGAAGCTCGAATTGCGCGCGATCACGAACAGCGACTTGAAGCGCGACAGCGCGGTGATGATCTCCTCGACCATTCCGTCCGCAAAGTATTCCTGTTCGGGATCGCCGCTCATGTTCTCGAACGGCAGTACGGCGATGGAAGGCTTGTCCGGGTGTGGCGGGGCCGCACTCAGCCCCTCTGTCAGCGCCCCTGGCGCTCCGGCGCGGACAGCGTAGGCGCGGACCGGCTTGGAGATGTTCTTGAGCTGCTGCTCGCCACGATCCTCGAAGCCAGCGTCTAGCTTGCCCTCGACTTCGTTGTAGACCTTGTCGGAAATCAGGATACCGCCCGGATCGGCGATCCCCTCCAGCCGAACAGCAATGTTGATCCCGTCGCCGTAAAGGTCGTCGTCCTGTCCAACGATCACGTCACCAAGGTTGAGCCCGATGCGTAGCTTGAATGGACCGCTACCCTCGGCGAGATGATCCTGTATCTCAACCGCGCATCTCATGGCGGCGAGGGGACTGGCGAACTCGGCGAGTGCGCCATCACCCGTTGTCTTGATTAGACGGCCTTCGTGGCGGGAGAGGCTCGGCTCGATCAGTTCTCGCTTGAGCCGCTCGAACTCGGCATAGGTAGCTTCCTCAGCGCGTTGCATCAACGCAGAGTAACCGACCACGTCGGCAGCCAAAATCGCCGCTAATCGCCTTTGAACCCGCTGCTCCGTCACAGCGCTCTCCGAACGGCCAGCCAAAAATTCGTCGCTGGGGCCAGGAGGAGCCTAGCACTTTGTTGCGGACCTGTGAGCGGTAATCGCGGGAGGGCCCTGTTGCCCCGAGGCGGCATTTGCTGTTGCACGGTGGCAGTAAGCGTGCGGCAACTCGGATGGTCCGAGTTGGGTCACGACCGGTAAGGCTTGGATCGAGCACGTGAGTTCTGCTTCGCATCCGAAAGCGGACATCTCGCCTCAATGAGTACACGCCCTCTGGAAGCACAACGCCAATCGGCTTGAATTTCGTGCAAACCTGGAGCTGCAGTGGCGGGAGTTCTCTCTGAAATCTCGCTCTGTATGCCGAGACCCAGTGCCGACCTCTATCGAAATCCATGAGCATCGCCGAATTGCGACACGCGGCCACAACCCCGGCTGTCGGGGAGCCTGCACTGGCGATGCGCTCAATCCCGCGACATCTTCTCATACTTCTTCACCAGCCGTTCCCGCTTCAGCCGCGACAGCCGCTGAATCCAGAACATGCCGTCGAGCTGGTCGATCTCGTGCTGGTGACAGACGGCGCGCAAGTCGTCCGACTCCTCGCTGTGCGTGTTGCCGTCAACATCCTGATAGCTGATCCGCACCCGTGCGTGGCGCTGGACCTCGTCGTTGACGCCGGGCATCGAGACGCTGCCTTCCTTGTGCAGGATCATCTCGGGCGAAGCCCACGCGATCTCCGGATTGACGTAGGTTTGCGGGCCCGCCTTGGCGTCGAGCTCGAGCACGACGACGCGCAAGGGCACGCCGATATGCGGCGCCGTGATGCCGATGCCGGGCGCGGCGCGCATGGTGTCGAGCAGGTCGGCTGCAAGCTCGCGCAACGCGCCGTCGAATGCGGTGACGGGATGGGCCGGCGTCGCGAGCCGGCGATCGGGATAGCGGAGGAGGGGACGAATGGTCATGCAGGCTCCTACCACTCACGGATGGTTGAAGCATCCCGTTCTTGACTGCCTACCAACTGGAAGGTAGTTAATCCGCCATGACCAACGTTTCCTCGACGGCCGACGACATCCTGGCCTGCGCGCGTACCCTGATCATCGCGGGCGGCTATAACGGCTTCAGCTATGCCGACGTGGCCGAAATCGTCGGTATCCGCAAGCCGAGCATCCACCACCATTTCGCCAGCAAGGTCGATCTGGTCCGAACCCTCGTGTCGCGCTATCGCGCGGAAGCCGAGGCGGGACTGTCCGCGCTCGAACGCAATGTCGCGGACCCCCGCGACCAGCTCAAAAGCTATGTCGGGTATTGGGAGGCGTGCATCAATGATGCGACGGCGCCCTTCTGTGTGTGTGCGCTGCTTGCCTGCGAGCTTCCGATCCTGCCGGAGGAGGTGGCGCTTGAAGTCCGCGCGCATTTCCGTTCGCTGGCGTCGTGGCTGACCTCGGTGATGGAGCGCGGTAATCGGAAGGGGCAGCTGCATCTCTCCAGCGCAGCGAAGATCGAGGCTGAAGGCTTCATGGCGACCGTTCACGGCGCGATGCTGTCGGCGCGTGCCTATGGCGATCCAAAGATGTTCGGTGTGATCACCGGGCCGCTGCTGGATCGGTTGTCCGCCAGGCACTGAAACATATCGACGAGACGACAACGACACGCCCGCAGGTGAGCTTGCGGGCGAGGGTGACTTGTTGTGCGAAAACTACCAACTAGTAGGTAAAGGAGAGAGTGCAGTGGCGCATCATCAATTGGATCTCGTTCGGGCCGACCGCGAGCAATGGCTGAAATTCTACTACTTCATCCGGGCGGTGTTCTCCGTCGCCTGGGTCGTTGCTGCGTTTGCCGTCGGGCCGTCATCTGCGGCGATCGCCGGAGCCTTGCTCGTGCTCTACCCGGCATGGGACGCCGCAGCGAACTTCGTCGACGCGTTGCGCAGTGGCGGGCTCGCTCAAAATCGCACGCAGGCGCTGAACGTTCTGGTCAGCCTGGTGACCACTGTCGCGGTCCTCGTCGCCTTGCAGATGAGCATGAACGGGGTGCTCGGCGTTTTCGGGGCCTGGGCGATCCTGTCCGGATTGCTCCAGCTGGGAACCGCGATCCGCCGCTGGAGAAGTTTTGGCGCGCAGTGGGCGATGGTGCTCAGCGGTGGCCAGTCAGCCCTGGCCGGCGGCTTCTTCATCTTTCAGGCCACGACGCCGATGTCTCCAACGATCGCGAATGTCGCGGGCTACGCTGCAGTCGGCGCGATCTACTTCCTGGTCTCGGCGGTATGGCTGAGCGTGACCGAGTGGCGGCGTGGCGCAGCCATGTAAGGCGTCGCCGTGCCGTTCATTCGTGCGGATAAGGCGTGCCGTCCTTGTGCAGGAACCGGCCGCTGGAAGCCGGGCTCATCATGTCAACGTCGGAGCAGGTGATGAGGTCATCGGGCGAGCGCGAGCCGACTTCGAGGTAGACGGCCGTCGCATCAGACCGGTTGATCATGTGATGGCCGTTGCCGCTTCCCTTCGGGAAGGCGGCGCAGTCGCCGGCGCTCAGCACGGTTTCGCCCTCGTCCTCGACAAGCGTCAGCTCACCTTCGAGCACATAGACGAACTCGTCCTCATGCGAATGCCAGTGCCGCTGGCTCGACCAGCTGCCCGGCGGCAGACGCATCAGGTTGACGCCGAAATCGGAGAGGCCACCGGCATTGCCGAGCCGTTTGCGGATGCGATCGGCGCAAGGGCCGGCGAAGGGCGCGGGATAACCGGAGCCTTTCCGGCCTGGCACGGCGGCGAGATCAATCTTTGGCATGCAGCCATTCCCTCCGAAATCGGAACGTTGACAGCGCACCGGATCGGTGGCGTGCGCCGGATCGGCGACGTCCGGAGCGTGATCTGATCGCGTTGGCGGGATGATGACATTGTGCCGGTGTTTTGCCCGACGTGTCAAACGCGCCCCTCGCGTTGCGGGTCGTTGGTAAGTCTTTGATCCGGCAGCGGCCGGCTACTGTGCATGGGGTTGTTTTCGGGATTTTTGTTTGGCGGCGCCAAAAAAATCTGGTGTCCTCGATGCCGTTGTCGGCAGGCGCAGTTCCCATTCGTCTTCCACCCAGACAGTCCTGACGGGAGACCCAAATGAACGCTTCCTCCTATCGCTGGGTGATCGTCGCCGCCGGCGGCTTGCTCGGCTGCGTCGCGATCGGCGGCATGTTTTCGCTGCCGGTGTTCCTCCAGCCGATCGCCAAGGACACCGGCTGGTCGGTGACCGGCATTTCCAGCGCGATGACGATCGGCTTCCTGGCGATGGCCTTCACCAGCATGGCCTGGGGCACGGCGACCGACAGATATGGGCCGCTGCCGGTGGTACTGACGGGATCGATCGTGCTGTCGCTCAGCCTGTTCGCGGCAAGCCATGCGACCTCGCTGCTGGCGTTCCAGTTCATGTTCGGCCTTCTGGTCGGTGCCTCCTGCGCGGCGATCTTCGCGCCGATGATGGCGACCGTCACCGGCTGGTTCGACACCCATCGCAGCCTGGCTGTGTCGCTGGTGTCGGCCGGCATGGGCATGGCGCCGATGACGATGGCGCCGCTCGCGGCCTGGCTCGTCTCCGGCCACGACTGGCGCACCTCGATGCAGATCGTGGCGCTGGTGGTCGGCGCCATCATGATCCCGGTCTCGTTCCTGGTACGACGCCCGCYCGCGCTCGCGCATGCCGTGGCCGCGCCTGCCGGCGAGAGCGCGCCGCAAGGGGAGATGTCGCTGGGCGAGGCGCTGCGCTCGCCGCAATTCTTGATCCTGCTCGCCACCAACTTCTTCTGCTGCGCCACCCATTCCGGCCCGATCATCCACACCGTCAGCTATGCCGTGAGCTGCGGCATCCCGCTGATCGCAGCGGTGACGATCTACAGCATCGAGGGCTTTGCCGGCATGGGCGGCCGTATCGCCTTCGGGCTGCTCGGCGATCGTTTCGGCGCCAAGCGCGTGCTGGTGACGGGGCTGCTGTTGCAGGCGTTCGGCGCGCTCGCCTATGTCTTCGCGCAGCAGCTCGCGACGTTCTACGCGGTCGGCGCCGTCTTCGGCTTCATCTATGCCGGCACCATGCCGCTCTATGCCGTGCTGGTGCGCGAGAACTTTCCGCTGCGCATGATGGGCACGGTGATCGGCGGCACGGCGATGGCCGGCAGCCTCGGCATGGCGACCGGCCCGCTCGCCGGCGGCCTGATCTACGATGCGTTCTCCAGCTACGCCTGGCTCTATATCGCCTCCTGGGCGATGGGCCTCGGCGCTTTCCTGATGGCGATGAATTTCAGGCCATTCGCGAAGCCGCAAGGCGAGGCCGCGGCGGCGGCGGCGTGACGAGGTCTATGACTGGATGTGCTTTTCGAAAAAGAGATCCGGGTAGGGATCATCGTTGAAGCGGGGGATCTCGCGCCAGCCCGTGGTGCGGTAGAGCTGGCCGGCCTCGGCGAGCGCGCTGTTGGTGTCGAGCCGCAGCAGCGCGATGCCGAGGTCGCGTGCGGCATTCTCGGCCGCGTCCATCAGGCGCCGGCCGAGCCGCAATCCGCGCGCTGCGGGGGCGACCCAGAGGCGCTTGATCTCGGCATAGCCGTGATCCGTTCCCTTCAATCCGACGCAGCCGATCGGCAGCGTGTCGGACATCGCGACGATGAAGGTGCCGCGCGGCCGGCGCATGTCCTTGGCGTCAGGATCGCGCGACAGCGACACGTCAAAACCCTGCTTGAAGCGGCGGCCGAGCTCGGAATAGTACTCGTGCAGGCAATAGCGTGCTTCTTCTCTCCGTGGATCCATCTCCTCCAGCGCGACGCGCTCGCGCGTCAATGCGGAGGCGATGAGGTCCATCGCCGCCAGCAGTGCCTCGCGCTGCGAATGTTGCGCCAGGAAGCCTTCGGCCTGCGTATTGGACAGCGCCTCGTAGGCTGCGAACTCGCGCCGTCCCGCACGCGTCAACGTCGCGACACGGCGGCGCGCATCGTCCTCATGCGTCGTGGTCTCGACCAGCCCTTCGTCCTCGAGGCTGCGGAGCAGCCGGCTCATCAATCCGGAATCGAGCCCGAGATAATCGCGGATCTCCGCCACGTCCGAGCGCCCATGTCCGATCGCATTGAGCACCCGCGCCGCCCCGAGCGGCCGGCCGCGCCCGAGGAACGAGGTGTCGAGCGCGCCGACGGCGGAGGTCACGGCGCGATTGAAGCGGCGGACGCGGGAGACGGAATCGAGCATGATACCTGACTTTAGTCAGATATTGTGTGCGGGTCAATCGAGACGGCCGGTCTCACTTCACCAGCGTCAGCAGCGGCTTGTTTTTGGCGACGATATAAGTCGCAAGTTCGCTCGCGGTGTCCTGGCCGACGTTCTTCGCCGCATGAACCGCTCCCGCTGGAATGAACAGCACGTCGCCTGCCTTCAGCGTCACTGGCGGCTTGCCCTCGACGTCGTATTCGATGGCGCCTGTCAGCACATAGATAATCTCCTCGCCTGGATGCGTGTGCCGGCCGAACGCAACTCCGGGCGCGAGGTCGACGCGGACCTGGATCGCCTCGCGGCCGGGCGCGCTGAGATCATGGCGCTGGAGGTCGGTGCGCGTGACGCCGGCCGGCTGGGCTGCCGCCGGCAGGGTGAGAAGGTTGGTGGCAAGCACGGCAGCGCTCGCAAGCAGGCGCAGGGTTCGTAATGGGTAGGGGCTCATGGTCGGCTCCTGATGTTCGCTTGATGGCGGGTCAGACGAGGGTGGTGGTCACCTCGATGTTGCCGTGGACGGCCTTGGAGTAGGGGCAGATGCCGTGCGCCGCCTCGATCAACTCCTGGGCGATCGTGCGATCGACGCCGGGAACGCTGACGTCGAGACGGGCCCGCAGGAAGAAGGCGCCATTGGCGTTGCTCAGGTCGATCGTGGTGTCGACCAACGGCTCGCTCGGCAGGTTGACCTTGCGCTGGGCGGCGGCGAGGCCGAGCGCGCCGAGGTAGCAGGCCGACCAGGCGGCAGCGAACAGGTTCTCGGCGGCCGGGTGCGGCTGGGCCAGCTTGATATCGAGAGAGCCGTCCTTCGCGTGCGCGGCGCCGTCGGGGCCGGAGGTGACGTGGGTCGTGCCGGTGAAGAGAAGCTTTGCAGCGGTGGTCATGGCGGATCCTTTCGGGCTCGGCTTAAATCGTATCCGATCTAATCGGATGCGTTCTTAAATAAACCCGTCGCTCTGTCCGGTCAAGCTCTTCCGATTTAATCGGATGCGATTTATATTGACGCGGAGATCACGAATTGCGGAGGTTCACGTGTCCCGTCCCGCCAAAGCCGCCGGCAAAGGCCGAAAACTGTCGAATTTCCTGTGCTTTGCCGTCTATTCGGCCAATCTGGCCTTCGGCCGCGCCTACAAGCCCCTGCTGGACAAGGTCGGGCTGACCTACACCCAGTACATCGCCATGGTGGCGCTGTTGGACGAGGATGAGCAGACCGTCAGCGCGCTCGGCGAAAAGCTGTTCCTGGAATCCAACACGCTGACGCCGATCCTGAAGAAGCTGGAGCAGATCGGTTACATCAAGCGCCACCGCGATCCCGCCGACGAGCGGCAGGTGCGGGTGAGCCTGACGCCGGGCGGCCGAAAACTGATCGAACAGGATCTCGGCAACTCCGTGATCGAGGCAACTGGCCTCGGCGACGAATTCCCGGTGGTGCAGAAGACGGTGAGCCGGCTGCGCGACAATCTGCTGCGCGCGACCCAGGCGGACGGAGAGAAGAAACGCTGAGCGGGCAGCGTCGTCCCGCTGGGAAAGTCGGAGGCGGCGTCCGCCTCCGATACAAGCACGAAGGAAAAGCGCGCGGCTCTAGTTGCAGACCGTGCGCGGAATCATCCAGGTCGCAAAAGTCTGCCAGAACCCGTCTTCGCGACGGCGCTGGTAAGCGACGAAGTCGGCGTCATCATCATCATGCACGAGTTCATAGCGATAAGTGTTGGCTGCAGTGGTGTTGGGCTTGCTCATGGAGCACTCCATCTCGAATGGGCTTTGCTTCGAGCTAGGTGCGGTGCAGCAAAAGTCCAATGGGAGTATGATGATCAGCGCATCACGTTGTGGAGAGTACTCAGTCCAGCCCGAGCGCCTTGCGCGATTTGCGCGTGAGCTTTGCGACGATCAGGGCATGGGCCTGCGCCAGATAGGCCGTGAGTTCCGCATCGGGAAGTGCGTTGTTGCTGGCGAGCTGCACCCATTTGGCGCGCGCCAGATAGGGCGCCGGTCGTGCCACGCCATGCTCGATCAGCATCGCATAGGCCATGTCCGAGACCTTGAACATGTAGCCGCCGGAGCCCGCGGCAAAGCCGCCGCCGAGCGCGAACATCTTGCCGCCGACCTTGAACACGGAGGTGCCTTCCCACTGCACCACCTTGGTGGCCGCGGGCAGGCGCAGGCAGCGGGCTTCGAATGTCTTGGGTGTCATGCGCTCGCACTTGAGACGAAAGGCCCGCCGTTATGGCAACATGCGTCTTCCAACCAGGGATGAATTGCCATGTCGCGCGTTTCGATCAAGACCAGGGACGATCTGCCGGAGGCGCTGAGGCCGCTGTGGGACAAGATGACGACCTACGGCGCGTTCGAGAACCAGGCCGGTGTCATGGCCCACCGCCTGCCGATCTTCAAGCATATGTGGTCGCTGCTGGCCGATCTTGCTGAAGAAGGCAATGTCTCGAAGCGCCATCTGGAGCTCGCGCTGGTCACGGTCTCGCTGCTCAACAAATGCGACTATTGTGTCTCGCACCACGCACCAAAGCTGGCGGTGCAGGGCGTGTCGGAGGACGGCGCCGCGCGCCTCGTCGATTACAAGGACCATCCCGAGCTCGATGAGCTCGACAAGCTCGTCGTCGAATATTCCATCGCCGTCACCAACAACTGGAACAAGACCCGCGACGAGATATTCGCCCGCCTGCGCGCGCATTTCTCCGAAGCCCAGATCGTCGAGCTGACCTGGCGCATCGCGCTCTGCGGTGCCTTCAACCGCTTCAACGACATCCTTCAGCTCGAGGTCGAGCAGGGCGTTCCCCACAGCGAAGCCGCGGAGTAATCGGCCCCCGGCGGTGCTGGTCCCCCGAGCCGGGACCGGCGCCAAGGCGCCCGATCACAGATTTGTGGGTTGTGGACTGTCTATCGCAAATTATATCGTAAGATATGTTTTACAAAAGGACGTACGATATGCACCACGGACGAGACCACAAAGACTTCCATTTTGGGCATTTCGCCCATTTCGTCATGGGCCGGCACGGCGGCGGACGGCGCTTCGGCCGCGGCGGGCATGGCTTCTTCGGGCGCGGCCCGGGGGGCGATTTCCCCGGCGCAAGGCGGCTGTCCTCGCAGGACCTCCAACTCGTGATCCTGGCGTTGCTCGCCGAAAAGCCGGCTCATGGATACGAGCTGATCAAGATTATCGAGGAGCGGTCCGACGGCTTCTACACGCCGAGCCCGGGCGTAATTTATCCGGCGCTGACTTATCTGGAAGAGGTCGGCCACAGCAGCGTCGAGCAGGATGGCGGTCGAAAGCTCTACAGCATCACGCCGCAGGGCGAGGCGCATCTCGCCGAGAACCGCGCCACTGCGGATGCAATCCTGCAAGCGCTGTCGCGGATCGGTCGCCGCATGGACGAGGTGCGCGAGGCCTTTGCCGGCGTCAGCGATCTCGATGCCGACGCCTCCGACGAATTGCACCGTGCCCGCCACAACCTCAAGCGCGCGCTGCGTTCCAGGCTTGGCAGCGACCCCGCCGAGGCGCGCCGCATCGCGGCGATCCTGGATCATGCCGCCGCGGAAATCCTCGGCAAATAACTGAGAGGCGAAGCAACACATGAATGATCGGCCCCACAGCCCGATTCAAGACCCACGCGTCAACGCCGTCCTCGCGCGCCTCCAAGGCGCGCGGCAGCGGCCGGCCGGCGGCGGGCCGCGCGGCTCCTTCAACAGCCGTGATCCCCACGCCTATGCCGAGCAGGGCTTTTCGATTCATTCCGAGCAGGGCGAACTGATCTATCTGCTGTGCCGTGGCTTGCGTGCTACGCGCGTGGCCGAGTTCGCCACCTCGGTCGGCATGTCCACGCTCTATTTCGCGGCCGCTATCCGCGACAATGGCGGCGGCACCGTGATCGGCTCGGAGATCGTGCCGGCCAAGGTCGAGACCGCCAAACGCAATCTCGCCGAGGCCGGCCTTGCCGACTATGCCGAGATCCGCGAGGGCGATGCGCGAAAAACCTTGCGCGATCTCGGCGGTCCCGTCGACTTCGTTCTGATCGACGGCTGGCCGGGTGAGAGCGGTCCCTCGCTGGCGCGCGAGGTGATCGGGATCGTCGCGCCGCAGCTGCGCGTCGGCGGCTACGTCATGAACGACAATGCCGAGCCCGACTATCTCGATTTCATCCGCGATCCCGACAACGGCTTCGTATCGATGACGCTGCCGCTCAAGGGCGGCACCGAGCTCAGCCTCAAGGTGAGGTAGCGGCGTCGCTTGCGCGATAGGCGTCGGGAACCACGAACACCTCGTCGGCGCGGCCATAACCGCCATCAGGCACTTCCTCGATCAGCACCATGGTGTGCGTCCGCGCCGCTTCGCCGAAATAGTGCGCGAACAGCGCGGTGAGGTTGTGCACGATCTCCGCCTTCTGCGCCCGCGATAAGGCGGCCTGGGGGATCTTGATATTGGCGAAAGGCATGATGGGTCTCTCCGTGTGATGGGGTGTGGTTGCTCCTGTTCGAGAATGCCCGATCGCCGCGACCGGATAATCGCGAAAAACTTGTCATCACTTGTCGGCTGTGGTGAACAATCGGCCATGGACCGGTTTGACGCCATGCGCCTGTTCGTCCGCCTCGTCGAACGGCAGAGCTTTACGGCTGCGGCTGCCGACCTCGGCATTCCCCGCTCGACGGCGAGCGAGGTTTTGCGCGGGCTCGAGGCGCGGCTGGGCGCGCGCCTGCTCGAACGGACGACACGGCATGTCACGCCGACGCTCGACGGCGAGGACTATTACCGCCGCTGCGTCGCCATCCTCGCGGAGGTCGAGGAAGCCGAAACCACGATGCGCGATGCGCGACCGCGTGGCTTGCTGCGCATCGACGCACATCCTTTGCTGACCCGCACCTTCATCTTGCCGCACCTGCCGGAATTCCTGGCGCGCCATCCGCAGCTCGACTTGCAGATCGGGCAGGGCGACCGGCTGGTCGATCTCGTGCGCGAGGGCATCGATTGCGCGATCCGGTCGGGCGAGCCCGAGGACAGCGGGATGATTTTGCGGCGCCTCGGCACCGTCGAGGAAATCACGGTGGCGAGCCCGGCCTATCTCGCCAGCCACGGCATGCCCGCGACGCCGGATGCGCTCGACGGCCATCAGATGGTCGCGTTCATCTCCTCGCGCACCGGCGATGTTTTGCCGCTGGAGTTTTCCGTCGCCGGCGCGCTGCGCAATGTCGTGTTGCCGAGCCGGGTTCGCGTCAACAATTCCGACACCATGGCAGATCTCGCGCGGCTCGGCTTCGGCCTGACGCAGGCGCCCCGCTATCGCTTCGCGGCGGATCTCGCCAGCGGTGTCTGGCTGGCTATCCACCGTCGCCGACGCCGCTCTCCGCGCTCTATCCGCAAAACCGCCAGCTCGCGCTCCGCCTGCGCGTCTTCCTCGACTGGATATCAGGCATCTTTGCTGAGGCGAAATTGTAGAGCTTCGTAGCCCGACAGGCAAAACACCCGAACAGTCGGTCAATCCACTCTACCGGAATTCGGAAACGGCGTCGTTGCGAGCGCGGCGGAGCAATCCAGAAATATCCGCGGAAAGATTCTGGATTGCTTCGCTGCGATCGTATTGACGATGTTGGAACAATCGCCCGCCTCTTTGTGAGTTGTGCCTGCGCCACGAGCCGCTACCATGTGACCGCTCCCGACCACGGGACGCACAGCGAGCGGAGGCGACATGAGCGGGCAGGAACGCAAGGCAAAAGGATCGGACCTGTTTGTCGCGGCGCTGGAGAACGAGGGCGTCGATCGCATCTTCGGTATCCCCGGAGAGGAAAATCTCGACCTGGTCGAATCACTGCGCACCTCCAAGATCGAGCTGGTCCTGACCCGTCACGAGCAGGCCGCGGCCTTCATGGCCGCCACGCACGGTCGGCTCACCGGCAAGCCGGGAGTGTGTCTCTCGACACTCGGCCCGGGCGCGCTCAACCTGTCCACGGGCGCCGCCTATGCACATCTCGGCGCGATGCCGATGATCTTGATCACCGGCCAGAAACCGATCATGAGCAGCCGGCAGGCGCGCTTCCAGATCGTGGACGTGGTTGCGACCATGAAGCCGCTGACGAAGCTCTCTCGGCAGATCATCAGCGCCTCCAGCATTCCGACCGTGGTGCGCGATGCCTTTCGCGTGGCGATGGAGGAACGGCCGGGGCCGGTGCATCTCGAGCTGCCCGAGGACATCGCGGGCGACGAAGTGCCGGCCGTCCCCGTGATCCCGGTCCATCCGATTGAAATTCCGGTCGCCCATCGCGCCGCGCTCGACCGCGCGGCCGAGATGATCCTCGCCGCAAGGCGTCCATTGGTGATGATGGGAGCTGCGACCAGCCGGCCGCGCTCGACCCACGGCATCGCCAGCTTCGTGCGGCGAACCGGCATTCCGTTTTTCACGACACAGATGGGGAAGGGCACGGTGCCCGGCGGCACCAATCTCTACATGGGCACGGCGGCGCTATCAGAGCGCGACTATGTCCACGACGCGATCGACGCAGCCGATCTGATCGTGGCGATCGGCCATGACCCGATCGAGAAGCCGCCCTTCATCATGGGGCCGTCGGGACCGAAGGTCATTCACGTCAGCTACACGCCGGCCAGCGTCGAGCTGGTCTATTTCCCCGATGCCGAGGTCGTCGGCGACGTCGGCCCGAGCCTGGAGCTGCTCGCCGACCGGCTCGAAGGCAAGCTGCCGCAGGCGGCGGCGCTGTTGCCGTTGCGCGAGGGGATCCTCACGCACATCGCCGACCGCGCCACCGAGGCGCGCTGRCCGCCGACACCGCAGCGCATCGTGCACGACATCCGCCAGGTGATCCCGGAGAATGGCATCGTCGCGCTCGACAACGGCATGTACAAGATCTGGTTCGCGCGCAACTACCGAACCCGCGTCGCCAACACGTTGCTGCTCGACAATGCGCTCGCGACGATGGGCGCCGGTCTGCCGTCGGCCATGATGGCTGCGATGCTCTATCCCGAGCGCCGCGTGCTCGCGGTTGCCGGCGACGGCGGCTTCATGATGAACAGCCAGGAGATGGAGACCGCCGTCCGCCTCAAGCTCAATTTGGTCGTGCTGGTGCTCGAGGACAACGCCTACGGCATGATCCGCTGGAAGCAGGCCGTCGATCACTTCGCCGATTACGGCATGACATTTGGCAATCCCGATTTTGTCGTCTATGCGAAGGCCTATGGCGCCAAGGGCCATCGCATCGAGAGCATCGACAGCTTCGGCCCGACGCTCGATGCGGCCTTCAAGGAGGGCGGCGTGCATCTGGTCGTGATCCCGATCGACTATTCGGAGAATGTGCGCGTGCTGGTCGACGAGTTGCGGGCGCATGAGAAGTCAAAGGCGTGAGAACTGCGATCTCGTGCCCCGGACGCAGCGCAGCGCCCCTTCGGCTCTGCGCAGCAACGCCAAGAGCGTTGCAGCGCGTCCGGGACACGAGAGATGCAACCGCACTTGTGTAGCGCACCCCGATCCCCGACACTCACAATCACCCAACCAACCACAGGAATAAGACATGACTCGCGTTCGCTGTATCACCGAGATGGGCATGGGCGTCGACGTACACGGCAGGGACGCCACGAAGGCGGCGAAGCGCGCGGTGTCGGATGCCATCCGGCATTCGAGCCTTGGTTTCTTCCGGATGATCGGGAAGACCGCGAACGATATGTTCGTCGATGTCACGATTGCGGTGCCCAACCCTGAGGCGGTGGACAAGGACGCCGTTGCCAAGGAGCTGCCTTACGGCACGGTGACCGTGACTGCGGTCAAGGGCGGGCTGGAGATTCCCTCGGCCACGGAAGTGGCCAACGATCCCATCCTGATCGCCAATGCGGCGGTGATCGTCAGCTTCGACAAGGACTAGGCCGGTGTCCGACAGCGATGAGCGGCTACTGGATCGTCCGATCTGGAGTGCGCTGACGACGAGCCAGAAGCATCTGGCGGAGGGCGGCCCGCGCGCGCGGCGCTATCCCGTGGACATGACACCGTTTGCCGACATGGTCGACATGTCCGAGGCAAGCTTCGCCGCGCTCGGTGATCTCCTGGCGGGCTCGCAGGTTGCCGCGCTGTTCACGCCGGAGCCGGTCGACGTTCCCGCCAATTTCAAGGTCGTTCTGGCCGAGACCGGCGAGCAGATGATCGGCTCGCCGGCCGACAGTCCGCTTCGCGATGCCGAGATCGTCAAATTGGGCGCGGCAGACGTCGCCGCCATGATGGCGCTGACGGAGCTGACCAAGCCTGGTCCGTTCGCGTTGCGCACCCATGAGCTCGGCACCTTCCTCGGCATCCGCGTTGGTGGAGAATTGGTTGCGATGACGGGCGAGCGGATGAAGCCGGGAACGTTCGTCGAGATGACCGCCGTGTGCGTGCATCCTGACTATCGTGGACGCGGCTATGCGCAGGCGCTGCTGGCGGCGGTCGCGCGCCGGATCGAGGCGCGCGGCGAAATTCCGTTCCTGCACGTGTTTTCTCATAACGCGTCGGCGATTGCGCTGTACGAACGGCAGGGCATGAAGATCCGTCGCCGGCTGCACGTCACGGCGCTGATGAAGATTTGAGGGCCGATCGGACGGTCTTCATTTCCCGCGAAAGCGCGCTATATCCAYCGCAACCATAATTTGGGGGAAACACATGGACGTCAGGACAACGGATTTTTCCGCCGCACGGACGGCGATGGAGCGCTATATCGATCAGGAGATCATTCCGGGTGTGTCCTGGGCCGTGCTCCGTGGTCATGAGGTGGTTGACCAGCAATGCGTCGGCTTCGCCGATCGCGAGGCAAAAGCCGCGCTCCGGCCCGACCACATCTTTCGCGCGTTCTCCAACACCAAGATCTTCGTGACGTCTTCGATCATGCTGCTGGTCGAGGAGGGCCGCATCGGGCTTGATGATCCCGTCGAGAAATTCCTGCCGCAGCTCGGCAATCGCAAGGTGCTGAAGCAGGGTGCCGCGAGCGTTGCCGATGTCGAGCCGGCGAAGAGCCCGATCACGATCCGCCAGCTGCTGACCCACAGCTCGGGTCTCAGCTACGGCATCTTCGATCCCGGCACCGTGCTGTTCAAAGGCTATAACGAGGCGCGCGTGCTCAATCCGCTCACGCCGCTGACCGACATGATCGACAAGCTCGCCGATCTGCCGCTGTCCTATCATCCCGGCGCGGGCTGGGAATATTCGGTGGCGACCGACGTGCTCGGCCGCGTGGTCGAGGTCGTCTCCGGCCATGCGCTCGACACCTTCCTCAAGGCGCGCATCTTCGATCGCCTCGGTATGGTCGATACCGGCTTCTCAGTGCCCGAGGCGCAGCAGGGCAGGCTGGTTGCGCTCTACACCGGCGCAGACGTGCTCGATCCGATGAAGCCGGGCCTGACGCGGGCCGACAATCTGCCTTACCCGCAGGCCTATCGGCGGCCGTTTCCGCGGCTCTCGGGCGGCGGCGGTCTGGTCTCGACCTTGCCCGACATGCTCGCGCTGGTACGCGCGCTGCTCCCCGGTCCGGATGCGCTGCTGAAGCCGGACACGCTGCGGCAGATGATGACGAACCAGTTGCCCGCGGGCCAGACCATCCGATTTGCCAATCTCGGGCCGATCCCCGGCAAGGGCTTTGGTCTCGGCGGCGCCGTCACCTTTGCGCCGACGCCGTTCGATCCCCCGAATTCGACCGGCGAATTCCAGTGGGGTGGGCTTGCCGGCACCCATTGGTGGATTTGTCCGCAGGCCAACACCGCCGGCGTGCTGATGGCCCAGCGCCATATGGGCTTCTGGAACCCGTTCTTCTTCGAGTTCAAGCGTCTGGCCTACCAGGCGGTCGGGGGCTGATCGCGAAAAAATTGCCGGCGTCCGCGAATCCTTTCCGGCCTTCGCGTCCTCTTGATGGTCGAGGCATTTTGCTTCGGCTCATTTCGGAGGATGTGATGGCATTCTACAGGAAGAATATCGGCGGTCTGAATCAGGCGGTGCGGGTTGCGCTCGGAATTGCGGTTGCGATTGCCGCATTCGTGTATCTCGCCGGCGTCACGGCGTGGCTGGTGGCGCTCGGGAGCGCAGGCTTCGCACTGACGGGGCTCGTCGGCTATTGCCCGATGTGCGCGATGGCCGGGATCGGACGAGGAGGCGTGTCGTGAGTGCGGCGGCGATCTCGCTAGACCTGTTCGAGGCGGCCCGGCTCGGCGATCCCCAGGCGATCGCGTCCCTGCTCGAGACGGCGCAGCCGGATATCCGCCGCTACGCACGCGCCACCTGCCGCAGCTCGGCGGATGCTGAGGATGCAACCCAGGAGGCGATGTGGATCCTGTTCCGCCATGTCGGCACGATCCGCTCGCTGGTCGCTTTTTCCGCGTGGCTGTTCAGCGTGGTCCGCCGCGAATGTCTGCGGCTCGCGCGCAAGGCGGGCCTTGCGCCATCGATCGACGACGGCGAGGCGGAGGCTCTGCTGCTGTCGCGCTCCGAAGCGGATTTGCGTCTTGACGTGGCGGCTGCGTTTGAAGCGTTGCCGGCGCACTACCGCGATGTCGCGCTGATGCGGGACGTCAAGGAAATGACCATCGACGAAATCGCCGCCGCGCTCGGTGCGTCCAGGCAGACCGTGAAGGCGCGCCTGCATCGCGCCCGCGCCCTGATGCGCGAATATCTGACGAGGTGAGACATGACCGATTATCAAACGCCTGTCGATCTGAAGTCTGTCCCCGCTTTCGTGGCGCTGGCGCCGGTGGAGGCCAACGCGTTCCTTGCCTTCAACCACTCGGTCGAGCGCAAGGACGGTTTGATCCCGCCGAAATATCGCGAGCTGATCTCGCTCGCGGTGGCACTCACCACGCAATGCGCCTATTGCCTCGACGTGCATACGGCGCAGGCAGCGAAGGCCGGCGCGACGCGGGAGGAAGTCGCGGAAGCGGCGTTGATCGCCGCGGCCGTGCGCGCCGGTGGTACGCTCGGCCATGCGCTGCTGGCGCAGCGGCTATTCGAGCAGCATCGAGACGAGGGAGAAGCATAGATGTCTTGTCGACGTCGGGACGCATGATTTGCCAAACTATCTCGGTCTCGATGGATTTCGCTTCGGCTGGGTCGCAGCCTGGATCGACGAGCGCGGCGATCATGGCTTCGATTACTCGCCGGGCCTGACGCGCTTGCTTGCGTTGCCGCATGCGCGTGCGATGATCGACATGCCGATCGGATTGAATCCGAGCGGCTATCGAGTCTGCGACCTGCGCGCACGCGAGCTGGTCGGCCCTGCCGTGTTTCTTGGCGCGCGCCGCGATCTCTGGACATTTCCCGACATGGCGGCAGCCAATCGCCACTATTGGGAGCGGGAAGGCAAGGGCAGGGGCGTGTCGGCGCAGCTCTGGAACATCAGGGACAAGATCAGGGACGTCGACGAGATCATGACGCCGGTGCGGCAGGCGACAATTGGCGAAGCCCATCCGGAGTTGATTTTCTGGAATCTGGCAGGGCGAGTCCGTCTCCCGAAGAAGACGTCGGCGCAAGGTCGTGAGCAGCGCATTTCGCTGCTGGCGCAACGCGGCTTCACGCGCCTGGAGACATGGCTGACGCAGCGTCATGGCACCGGCATCGGCCGCGACGATCTCATCGATGCCTGTGCCTGCGCGGTCGCGGCCCGCGACAGCACACAGCGTGTCGGCGGCGAGGAAGTCGATCCGCGCGGTCTGCGGATGGAGATCAATTATTGAGGTCGCGGCCTGGTGCGTCTCGATTCGGGAGAAAGTGGCAATTTATTTGAGGCGTGCAGGAACTGTCGATAGTCGGCCCGCGTTCCCCGTGCGAACCGATGACGGAGAAGCTCGTGCGATGAAGGATGCCAGTCAGTTCGCGACCGCGATGCTCGCGCTCGTTTTCACCGGAGCGCTGCTCGTCACCGGGCAGCTCTTCATCGAGCAACGCGCGCAGCGCGATATCGCGTACGCGGCCAGGCATCTGCTGCGGCCCCTGTAGTCCGGCTTCGATGCATGATCACTGCTCGGCCTTGCGCCGTTCGACGGCTCGCCTAGATTAGGCGGCATCTCACGAACGAAGCCGGGGTCCCGATGCCTGATCTGTCCGCCTTTCCCATCACCAAGCGCTGGCCTGCCAGGCATCCGGAGTTGCTTCAGCTTTATTCGCTGCCGACGCCGAACGGCGTCAAGGTGTCGATCATGCTGGAAGAGATCGGTCTGCCTTACGAGGTCCACCTCGTCGACTTCGGCAAGGACGACCAGAAGACGGCGGAATTCCTCTCACTCAATCCGAACGGCAAGATTCCGACGATCCTCGATCCCAACGGTCCGGGCGGCCGGCCGCTGCCGCTGTTCGAGTCCGGGGCGATCCTGCAATACCTCGCCGAGAAGACCGGCAAGCTTCTGCCGGAGGACGCCGCGCGCCGCTACCAGGCCATCCAGTGGGTGCATTTCCAGATGGGCGGCATCGGGCCGATGTTCGGCCAGGTCGGCTTCTTCCACAAATTCGCCGGCAAGGATTTTGAGGACAAGCGGCCACTCGAACGTTACGTGGGCGAGGCCAAGCGTCTGCTCGGCGTGATGGAGACGCATCTTTCCGGCCGGCAGTGGTTCATGGATGACGACTACACCATCGCCGATATCTCCATGCTCGGCTGGGTGCGCAATCTCATCGGCTTCTACGGCGCCGGCGATCTCGTCGAGTTCAGCCAGTTCAAGTCGATCGGTGCCTGGCTCGAACGGGGGCTGGCGCGTCCTGCCGTGCAGCGTGGGCTGAACATTCCGAAGCGGCCGTAGAATCAGGTCAGCGCCTTATGCGTCATGTAGAGCGCCATCACCGAGATGAGGGCGATCATGACCCTGTGCAGCACCGCTTGGCTGACGCCGTTGGCCGCGCGTGCGCCGAGATCGGTGCCGATCCAGAGGCCGGCGAGAATCCCGACGATGGCCGGCCAGCCGACCATGAGCCCCTTGCTCCAGTAGATCCAGGCCGCCGGAATGTTGGTCGGGATGACCGAGAAGATGAGGCTGACGAGTTGCGCCTGGTGCTGCGGGACGCGTAGGCCCGCGGCGAGGCCGACGGTGATCGCGAGCCCGCCGCCGATGCCCATGAAGCCGGAGGAAAATCCGGCAAGCGCGCCGATGAGGAGCAGGGGGAGCCAAGGCAGTTCGTCTCGGTCGGCCGCCGCGAGGCTCCCGTCCTTGCGGTCGCGGCGCAGGATCAGAAGGGCGATCAGCGCGACGAGATAGACGACGTAGGTCCACTGCAGCACCGAGTCGGAGACCGCCGCCGCGGCGTAACCGCCGCCGGCACCGCCGACGAGAAATCCGAGGCCGATCCAGGCGATCCATTGCAGCGGGCTGCGATTGCCGCTCTGCCAGTAGCGGCGTACGCCGGCGAGGCCAGTGGGCGGGACCTGCGTGATCAGCGACGTCCCCTGGGCGACATGCTGCTCCGCGCCGAGCAGAAGCACGGTGAAGACGACAAGCCCGCCGCCCGGGCTCGTACCCATGAAGCCCGATGTCAGTCCGCCGACGAGACCGACGCCAATGCCTGCGAGGAGATCGTGAATCCAGGACATCGCTTACGTCCTGGTCCGTCGCTTGATGTCAGGCCTGGTCGAGCGAAATCCCTCGATCACGCCGCCGACGGCCGTCATGCAGGCCTCGATATCAAAATCCTCGCCCCAGCATTTCTGCAGCACGAAGCCCTGGAAGATCGCGATGAGCACGCGCGCGATCGCATCGGCGCCGAGGTCACGCTTGATCAGGCCGTCATGCTGGCCGCGCTCGACCAGCGCCACGATCAGCGCGCGCGGCATGTCGATGCCTTCGACGACGCTGGTGCGGACGCGGCGGTTACGAAGGGCCTCCGCCCAGCCGTGGATGCCGACGCGACGCCGCGCTTCGCCGGCGGGATCGGTGAGCCATTGCGCGTAGACGCGGATCAGCGCGTGGAGTCCTTCGATCGGATCACCCGATCCCTGTGCCACCGAGTTGAGCACGGCCTCGCGACGATGCCGGTCGTCGGCGAGCGCCTCGATCAAATCGTCCTTGCTCTGGAAGTAGAGATAGACCGCGCCGTGGCTCAAGCCCGACCGTTTGACGATGTCGGCCATGCCGGTCTGGTGAAAGCCTTGCTCGGCGAAGCAGGCAAGCGCCGCTTCGAGGATCTGCTGCCGCCTACCTTCGCGTTGCTTGTCGCTGATCTTGGGCATTTTGGCAGTCCATAAATAACTGACAGATCGGTCGTTTTGACCGTTCGCCTGATGGGGCCGCCATATAGTCGGGCATCAATAAAAAACGATCAGTCAGTCATTTTTATGACCAAAGGCGATCTTGGTCAAGTCCAGACGGTCCGGAAACAGGAGGATCAAGCCGCCGCCGGGGGTATGGCGGGAGGTAACGGCGGCCCGGCCCGCAATCGCGCGGCTAGAACAGTCGTCCGCCGTTCGGCACAGGCTTGCTCGGCTGCACCAGCACGACCTTGCCCTCGGCATCGGGGAAGCCGAGCGTCAACACTTCCGAGACAACAGGACCGATCTGGCGCGGCGGGAAGTTGACGACGGCCGCGACCTGCTGCCCCACCAGCGTCTCGAGCGGATGATTTTCGGTGATCTGGGCCGAGCTCTTGCGCACGCCGATCGCGGGACCGAAGTCGATCCACAGCCGCCAGGCCGGCTTGCGCGCCTCCGGGAACGGTTTTGCATCGACGATGGTGCCGACACGGATATCGACCGCGAGGAAGGCGTTGAAGTCGATGGCTGGCGACGCGGCCGCGGCGGGATCGTGAGTGGCGTGCATTGATGTATCCGTTCGGAGAGCGGGGTTCGTTCGCAATGTTGTTGCGCGAACCGGAGTTTCGTACAACGCTGCAGTCATCCAACGACGCATGCGCGAGGAAGGTCTTGCCCAACATCATCTACGGCATCAAGAACTGCGACACCATGAAGAAGGCGCGCGCATGGCTCGACACCCATGGCGTCGCCTACGAGTTCCACGACTACAAGGCGGCGGGCGCCGAGAAGGACAAGCTCAAGCAGTGGAGCGACAAGGCTGGCTGGGAGACGCTGCTCAATCGCGCTGGCACGACCTTCAAGAAGCTGCCGGATTCCGACAAGGAAGGCCTCACCGAGAAGAAGGCGCTGGCGCTGATGCTAGCGCAACCATCGATGATCAAGCGGCCGGTGCTCGAAGTCGGCGGCAAGCTTCTGGTCGGCTTCAAGCCGGATATCTATGCCAAGGAAGTCAAGGCCAAGTAGGTCAAGGCCAAGTAGGTCGGCGCCAGATCGCGCTAACCCCTAATTCAGCTCGACGATCTCGGTGGTGACGCCGGGCTGATCGGCGAACTCGACGACGTCGGCGGCAGCGATCCGGCCGGGAGCGCGATGGAAGAGATCGCGGTCGATCACCGCGCGTAGTTTCGGGCGCGGCAGCGCGTCATTTCCGCGCATCAGATTCTTGATTTCGAAGCCGCCGTCCTCGCAGAATGTCTTGAGCGAGGCGATGACGTGGCAGACCTTGCCGTCGGTCTGGAACGGCAGCAGCAGCCGTTCATAGGCAACCACGCGGCCATAGATGTCGTCGACGTCGGCCACGCTGTAGACCGGAAGGCCGCGCGCCACGCATTCATAATAGATCGGCATCACGAAGGGTGCGAGGCGCGGCCCGATGTAGTCGTCGAGCAGAACGCCCTTGCCGGTCTGTCCATAGGCGCGCGAGATGCGCGTACCTTCGCTCTGGATGATGAGGCGCGGCGTCGGCGCCGAGATGTCGACGGTATAATAGATGAGATCGGACAGCTCTTCCTCGAGCCGCGCGGGCTGATACTCCCAGATCGCCGGCACCATCTGCCCGCGCGCATAAAGTCGCAGCCACGTGTTCAGGAGATCACGCTGCCTGATCGACTTGACGACAGAAGGAGCGGCGCTTGCAAAATCCAAGGCAATTTCCAAGACAATATTCCCGACGCATAAAACCCGCGCATGATCCATGCGGCGGGAAAATTTTCTATGAAGGCTGGCGCGCGGGAAGAAAGACCGTTAACGACGGCTTGATGACCGGTGCCTTGCGAACCGGGAGGCCGGGCAGGCGACATCAAAACGCGTCCGACTAAGGGAGCATAAGCCTCCCGGCCGGAGACCTGATCTGCTCAGCTTTCCGCCTTGCCTAACCCCCGTCACCTCCGGCATATTCCGCGCCCGGAGGCGACGTTCCGGGACAGGCTCCAAGGCCCCCGGAAAGCCGAAGTAACTAAGGACAGCCACGCGTATTGTGCGGGCAGGGGGAAATCTGTTTGGCCGATGAGTTCATTCTCGAAACGGAAGGCTTGACCAAGGAGTTTGCGGGCTTCTTCGCCGTCCGCGACGTTGCGCTCAAGGTTCGCCGTGGGAGCATTCACGCGTTGATCGGCCCGAACGGGGCGGGCAAGACGACGTGCTTCAATCTTTTGACCAAGTTCCTCAAACCGTCCGCCGGCAAAATTCTGTACAAGGGGCAGGACATCACGGCGATGGCGCCAGCCGACGTGGCGCGCCTGGGACTGGTCCGTTCATTCCAGATCTCGGCGGTATTTCCGCATCTCACCGCGCTGGAAAACGTTCGCGTCGCGCTCCAGCGCCAGCACGGCAGTTCCTTCGATTTCTGGCGCTCCAAGTCCGTGCTCAACCGCTTCAACGATCGCGCGCGTGAACTGTTGAACGATGTCGGCCTCAGCGAGTTTGCCAATACGCCCGCGGTCGAGATGGCCTACGGCCGCAAGCGCGCGCTCGAGATCGCAACGACGCTCGCGCTCGACCCCGAGATGATGTTGCTGGACGAGCCGATGGCCGGCATGGGCCACGAGGACATCGACAAGATCGCGGCGCTGATCAAACGCATCTCCGCGAAGTACACCATCCTGATGGTCGAGCATAATCTGAGCGTCGTGGCCAATCTCTCCGACATCATCACCGTGCTGACGCGCGGACAGGTGCTGGCGCAGGGCCATTACAGCGAACTCACCAAGGACGAGCGCGTCAAGGAAGCCTATCTGGGAGCCGGTCATGCCTGAGACTGCAACCGCGGACGCTCCCGCAAAAGCCGCAACCGGCGGCAACATCCTCCAGGTCCGCAACCTGGAAGCATGGTACGGCGAGTCCCACATCCTGCACGGGATCAATTTCGACGTGAACGCGGGCGAGGTGGTTACGCTGCTCGGCCGCAACGGCGCCGGCAAGACGACCACGCTGAAGTCGATCATGGGCATCATCGGCAAGCGGACCGGCTCGGTGAAGTTCAACAACCAGGACATCATCCGCGCGACCTCCGACAAGATCGCGCGGATGGGCATCGCGTTCTGCCCGGAGGAACGCGGCATTTTCTCCAGTCTCGATGTGCGGGAGAATTTGTTGCTGCCGCCGGTGGTTCGCCCGGGTGGATTGCCGCTCGAGCAGATCTTCGATCTGTTTCCGAATCTGAAGGAACGTCTCAACAGCCAGGGCACCAAGCTCTCCGGCGGTGAGCAGCAGATGCTCGCGATCGCGCGCATCCTGCGCACCGGCGCGAGCTTCCTGATGCTGGACGAGCCGACCGAAGGTCTTGCGCCTGTCATTATCCAGCAGATCGGCCACACCATTGCACGGCTCAAGAAGGAGGGTTTTACCATCCTCCTGGTCGAGCAGAATTTCCGGTTCGCATCCACCGTCGCCGACCGTTATTACGTGGTCGAGCACGGCAAGATCATTGACGGATTTTCCAATTCGGAGCTTGCCGCCAACATGGACAAGCTCCACACCTATCTCGGCGTCTAAGACGGCCAAGCGTCAAACGGCCACGAGAAAATTCACGAGGGAAGTAGCATGAAAAAGTCGATTGCGTCGTTTCTGCTCGGCACGGCGTTGGCCGTCACCACGGCTGGCGTAGCCTTTGCGCAGGACAAGACCGTCAAGATCGGCGCGCTGTCCGATCAGTCCGGCCTCTACGCCGACCTCGGCGGTCCCGGCTCGACGCTCGCCGCCCAGATGGCCGTCGAAGATTCCGGCCTTGCGGCGAAGGGCTGGAAGATCGACATCATCTCCGGCGATCACCAGAACAAGCCCGACATCGGCACCGCGATCGCGCGGCAATGGTTCGACGTCGACAAGGTCGACATCATCGTCGACGTGCCGAACTCCGGCGTGGCGCTCGCCGTCAACAACGTCATCAAGGAAAAGAATGGCGTCTACATCAACTCGGGCGCCGCGACCTCGGACCTCACCAACGCGCAGTGCTCGCCCAACACGGTGCACTGGACCTACGACACCTACATGCTGGCCCACACCACGGGGCAGGCGCTGGTGAAGGCCGGTGGCGACAGCTGGTTCTTCCTGACCGCGGACTACGCCTTCGGTGCGGCGCTCGAGCGCGACACCACGGCCGTGGTCACCGCCAACGGCGGCAAGGTGGTCGGCGGCGTCAAGCATCCGCTCAACACGCCGGACTTCTCCTCGTTCCTGCTGCAGGCGCAAGCTTCGAAGGCCAAGATCATCGGTCTTGYCAATGCCGGCGGCGACACCACCAACTCGATCAAGCAGGCGGCCGAGTTCGGCATCGTCAAGGGTGGCCAGAAGCTCGCGGCGCTGCTGCTGTTCCTCACCGACGTCAAGGCGATTGGCCTCGAGACCGCGCAGGGCCTCAACTTCACCGAGACGTTCTATTGGGACATGGACGACAAGACCCGGGCCTTCTCCAAGCGCTTCTCCGACAAGATGAAGAACAACGCGCCGCCCACCATGGTGCAGGCCGGCGTCTATGCGGGTGTGCGTCACTATCTCAAGACGCTGGAAGCGCTCGGCGGCAATCCTCATGACGGCGTCAAGGTCGTCGAGAAGATGAAGTCGTTGCCGACGGAGGACGACCTGTTCGGCAAGGGCGAGATCCAGCCGAACGGCCGCACCATCCACAGCGCCTACCTGTTCGAGGTGAAGAAGCCCTCGGAGTCCAAGGGGCCGTGGGACTTCTACAAGCTGGTCGGCACCGTACCGGGCGACCAGGCTTTCACGCCGCTGTCCGAGAGCAAGTGCGCGCTCTTGAAGAAGTAAGATAACCGCCCGCAGGCCATCAGGCCTGCGGGCGATTTTCAGGCAACGCCGAAGGGACCGGGTGCGGGATCGATGCAGGCTCTTTACGCTCAGCTACTGGTGGGATTGATCAACGGCTCGTTCTACGCGCTGCTCAGTCTCGGGCTTGCCGTGATCTTCGGCATGCTCAACATCATCAATTTCGCCCACGGCGCGCTCTACATGATGGGCGCGTTCGTTGCCTATTTCCTGCTGAGCCTCGGCGGCATCAACTACTGGTGGGCGCTGCTGATCGCGCCTGTTATCGTCGGCATCTTCGGCATGATCCTGGAACGGACCATGCTGCAATGGCTGACCGGGCTCGACCACCTCTACGGCCTGCTCCTGACCTTTGGCATCGCGCTGATCGTGCAGGGCGTGTTCCAGAACTATTTCGGCTCCTCCGGTCTGCCTTACGCCATTCCGGACCAGCTCAAGGGCGGCATGAATCTCGGCTTCATGTTCCTACCGATCTATCGCGGCTGGGTCGTCATCTTCTCGCTGGTGGTGTGTATCGCCACCTGGTTCCTGATCGAGAAGACGCGGCTCGGTGCTAACCTGCGCGCGGCCACTGAGAATCCGACGCTGGTGCGCGCTTTCGGCATCAACGTGCCGCGCATGATTACGCTGACCTACGGTCTCGGCGTCGGCCTTGCCGCGCTCGCCGGTGTGCTCTCGGCGCCGATCAACCAGGTGCGGCCGTTGATGGGCGCCGACCTCATCATCGTCGTGTTCGCGGTGGTCGTGATCGGCGGCATGGGATCGATCATGGGCTCCATCATCACCGGCTTTGCGCTCGGTGTGATCGAGGGCCTGACCAAGTATTTCTACCCCGAGGCCTCCAACACCGTCGTGTTCGTGCTGATGGTGCTGGTGCTCTTGGTGAAGCCAACGGGACTGACGGGAAGGGCGGCCTGATATGACAGCCTTGACGGACGACACGCTGCCGGTAACCCCGCGCGCGATGCGTGACGAGATGGTCGTGTTCGTGGTGATGGCGCTGCTGCTGGCGTCGGTGCCCTTCACGGGCGTCTATCCGTTCTTCGTGATGCAGGCGCTGTGCTTTGCGCTGCTTGCCTGCGCCTTCAACCTGCTGATCGGCTATGGCGGCCTGTTGTCGTTCGGCCACGCAATGTTCATGGGCACCGCCGGCTATTGCAGCGCGCACGCGCTGAAAGTGTGGGCGTTGCCGCCGGAGCTCGGCATCCTCGTTGGAATCGTCGCGGCGTTCGGGCTGTCGCTCATCACCGGCTATATCTCGATCCGCCGCCAGGGCATCTATTTCTCGATGATCACGCTGGCGCTGTCGCAGCTCCTGTACTTCATCTACCTCCAGGCGCCGTTCACCCATGGTGAGGACGGCATTCAGGGCATTCCGCAGGGGCGGATGTTCGGCTTGCTCGATCTCTCCAAGCCGACGGTGCTTTATTACGTCGTGCTGGCCGGCTTCCTCGCCGGCTTCCTGCTGATCTACCGCATCATCAACTCGCCGTTCGGTGAAGTGCTGAAGTCGATCCGCGAGAACGAGCCGCGCGCGATCTCGCTCGGCTACCGGACCGACCAATATAAATTCCTGGCTTTCGTCCTGTCCGGCACGCTGGCCGGCTTTGCCGGATCGCTGAAGGTGTTCGTGGCGCAGAATGCCTCGCTCACCGACGTGCACTGGACGATGTCGGGCGAGGTCGTGCTGATGACGCTGGTTGGCGGTCTCGGCACCATCTTCGGCCCCGTGGTTGGTGCCTTCGCGATCATCGCCATGCAGCAATATCTGGCGGGTTTTGGCCAATGGGTGACGGTGATCCAGGRCTCGATCTTCGTGGTCTGCGTGCTCACCTTCCGCCGCGGCGTCATCGGCGAAATCGCTCATTACTTCCGGCGCTCGCTCTAAGTCATTGATATCGCGCCAATTTCATTGGCGCGATAATCCGGTGGATGATCCTGCTTCGCGGGCGTGAGATGACACGCGCGCGGGGTGGAAATGGTCTATGACAGTTTCATGACGGTCCGTTCGGGCCGGGCCATTTCCAACCGGTAGCCTATCCCCATGATGCGATGGTTTCGCGCTTTCCTGCCCAAGGAAGAACGGTTCTTCGACCTGTTCGACCGCCATGCACAGACCGTGATCCAGGGCTCGATCGCACTCCAGGGCATGCTCAATGGGGGCGAGGAGACGCCGGTCTACTGCCAGCGTGTCAACCAGTTCGAGAATGACGCCGACAACATCACCCGTGAGGTGCTGACGGCGGTGCGCCGCACCTTCATCACCCCCTTCGACCGTGGCGACATCAAAAATCTAATCACCTCGATGGACGATGCCATCGACCAGATGCAGCAGACGGCCAAGGCCGTGATGCTGTTCGAGGTCCGCACCTTCGAGCCGCCGATGCGGGAGATTGGCGGGCTCCTGATCGAATGCGCCAATCTCGTGGGGCGCGCGTTGCCGCTGATGCAGTCGATCGGCCCGAACGTCGCGATGCTGACCGCGATCACGGAGGAGCTGGGCAAGCTGGAGGGCCGGGTCGACGATCTCCATGACATCGGGCTGAAGGAGCTGTTCCTCAAGCATCGTGATGGCAGCGCGATGGATTTCATCGTCGGCGTCGAGATCTACGACCATCTCGAAAAGGTGGCCGACCGTTTCGACGACGTCGCGAACGAGATCAACAGCATCGTCATCGAGCAAGTTTAGGGCAGGAGTCGCGCCGTGGATGCTGCGCTCGGACTTCCTGTCCTCGTCGGCTTGATCGCCGTCGCGCTGCTGTTCGACTTCCTGAACGGCCTGCACGACGCCGCCAATTCGATCGCGACCATCGTGTCCACCCGCGTGCTGCGGCCGCAATTCGCGGTGCTCTGGGCGGCGTTCTTCAATTTCATCGCCTTCATGGTGTTCGGGCTGCATGTTGCCCAGACCATCGGCACCGGCATCATCGAGCCCGCGGTGGTCGACGCCCAGGTGATCTTCGCGGCCCTTGTCGGCGCGATCGTCTGGAACCTGGTGACCTGGGGGCTGGGCATCCCGTCCTCGTCGTCGCATGCGCTGATCGGCGGTCTCGTCGGCGGCGGCATGGCCAAGGCGGGGATCTCGGCTGCGGTGTGGAGCGGACTGTCCAAGGCGGTGCTGGCGATCGTGCTGTCGCCGCTGGTCGGCTTCCTGCTCGCGATGATGCTGGTCGCGATCGTGTCCTGGCTCTCGGTGCGCTCGACGCCGTTCGCGGTCGATCGCGCCTTCCGCATCCTGCAATTCGCCTCCGCCTCGCTCTATTCGCTCGGCCATGGCGGCAATGACGCCCAGAAGACCATGGGCATCATTGCCGTGCTGCTCTATTCGCAAGGGCATCTTGGCGGTGAATTCTCGGTGCCGTTCTGGGTGGTGCTGTCCTGCCAGGCCGCGATGGCGCTGGGCACGCTGATGGGCGGCTGGCGCATCGTCCGCACCATGGGCCTGCGCATCACCAAGCTGACGCCGATGCAGGGCTTTTGCGCCGAAACCGGCGGCGCCGCGACCCTGTTCATGGCGACCTTCCTCGGCGTTCCCGTCTCGACCACCCACACCATTACTGGCGCGATCGTCGGCGTCGGCGCGGCCCGCCGCGTCTCGGCGGTGCRCTGGAACGTCGCGAGCTCGATCGTCTATGCCTGGGTGATCACGATCCCGGCCTCGGYCATTGTCGCGGCGCTGACCTGGTGGGCGGTCCAGATTTTCGTCAGGTGACGAATTTCAGCCCTGCGATGCCGGCGACGATCAGCCCAATGCTGGCGAGGCGGAACGCCGTGGCCGGCTCGCCGAACAGAATGATGCCAAGCGTGGCGGTACCGACCGCGCCGATGCCGGTCCAGACCGCATAGGCGGTTCCGACGGGCAGCGATTTGAGGGCTAAACCGAGCAGGATGACGCTGCCGGCCATCGCCGCGAGCGTGATGACGGACGGAACAAGCTTGGTAAAACCCTCGGTGTATTTCAGGCCGATCGCCCAGGTAATTTCGAGAAGACCGGCGACGAACAGGATGCTCCAGGCCATGACGACCCTCCATTCAAGGCAGGGTCGTCCCCGCGGCGGATATGCTGATGAGGGGGGAGGCCGTCCTCCCCGGGAGCGGATATGGGGCTGGCCGTAGGGCTCCGCAATCACCACATGAGGCTTGATCAGGCCCATTTTCCCTGCCAAACGCTCCCGCCATGTCCGACATCGCCATATCAGCCGACTCGCCGGCCCGTTCCCCGCTTGCCACCGAGGTGGCGCGGCGGCGCACCTTCGCGATCATCTCCCACCCGGACGCGGGCAAAACCACGCTGACCGAGAAACTGCTGCTGTTCGGCGGCGCCATCAATCTCGCCGGCCAGGTCAAGGCCAAGGGCGAGCGGCGCAACACCCGTTCGGACTGGATGAAGATCGAGCGCGAGCGCGGCATCTCGGTCGTGACCTCGGTCATGACGTTCGAGTTCGAGGGTCTCGTGTTCAATCTGCTGGACACGCCGGGCCACGAGGACTTTTCGGAGGACACCTACCGTACGCTCACGGCCGTCGACTCCGCCGTCATGGTGATCGACGCTGCCAAGGGCATCGAGGCGCGCACCCGAAAGCTGTTCGAAGTCTGCCGCCTGCGCGACATTCCGATCATCACCTTCATCAACAAGATGGACCGCGAGAGCCGCGACGTGTTCGAGCTGCTCGACGAGATCGAGAAGACGCTCGCGCTCGACACCACGCCGATGACCTGGCCGGTCGGYCGCGGCCGCGATTTCCTCGGCACCTATGACGTTGCCAATGGCGGCGTGCGTCTGCTCGAAGGCGGCGGCGCCAAGACCGGCGCTGCACAGCAGATCGAGATCGCCGAGCTCGGCAAGCTCAACGCCAACCTCGATGTCGGCGCGGTCAAGGACGAGCTCGAACTCGTCACCGAGGCTTCGAAACCGTTCGAGCTCGCCGCGTTTCGCGAGGGCCATCTGACGCCGGTCTATTTCGGCAGCGCGCTGCGCAATTTCGGCGTCGGCGACCTCCTGGAAGGTCTCGGCAAGTTCGCGCCGGAGCCGCGCGCGCAGGAGAGCGACCAGCGCAAGGTCGAGGCGACCGATCCGCGCATGAGCGCCTTCGTGTTCAAGATCCAGGCGAACATGGATCCGAACCACCGCGACCGCATCGCCTTCGCGCGCCTGTGCTCCGGCAAGCTCAGCCGCGGCATGAAGGCCAAGCTGGTGCGCACCGGCAAGAGCATGCCGCTGTCGAGCCCGCAATTCTTCTTCGCGCAGGATCGTTCGGTCGCGGACGAAGCCTTCGCCGGCGACGTCGTCGGTATTCCCAATCACGGCACGCTGCGCATCGGCGATACCCTGACCGAGGGCGAGGATTTCACCTTCGTCGGCGTACCGAGCTTCGCGCCGGAAATCGTCCGCCGCGTGCGTCTCACCGACGCGATGAAGGCGAAGAAGCTGAAGGAAGCGCTTCAGCAGATGTCGGAAGAGGGCGTGGTGCAGGTGTTCCGCCCGCGCGACGGCGCACCGGCGCTGGTCGGCGTGGTCGGGGCGCTGCAGCTTGACGTGCTGAAGGCACGCCTCGAGGCTGAATATTCGCTGCCGGTCGAGTTCGAGGTCAGCGAGTTCCAGCTCGCCCGCTGGGTCTCATCCGAGGACCGCAAGAAGCTCGACGCCTTCATCGCCGCCAACACCTCGAGCATCGCCGACGATGTCGACGGCGATCCCGTGTATCTGGCGAGAAACGAGTTCTATCTCGGCTACGCCAGGGAACGCGCGGAGGGCATCGAGTTCACGAACGTCAAGGACGTCAAGAAGAAGGGGTAGGGCGCACTCCGCTGTCATTCCCCGCGAAGGCGGGGAATCCAGTCAGCCTCTCAATTCCATCACAGCCGTCTCGGAGTACTGGGTCGTCCGGTCGAGCCGGGCGACGACACCGGAGCTAAACGCGAGCATGTGAACAGCCGCAGGCTTGACGGGTTCGTTGTCGATGCCACGTTGGTTGGTGTGGCATTGTGAGCTTGCATCATGTGGCGCGGCATCCTGGTCTTTCTCCTGCTGGCGATATCGACGGTTGCCGCCGATGCGCAGCGCCGCCAGATCAATCCGATCCCGTTTTCGCATGAGCCGTGCAGCGTGCTCGCCGGCCGGCCCTGCACGCCGTACTATTGCAGCCCGCTCGAGCCCGGCCCCTGCATTCCCGAGATCGATTACCCCTACGGCCAGAATCTCCAGCTCACGATCGAAACCGTGCCGGCGGAGGCAGATCGCTCGAAATATCAGAGGCCGGATCACGATCTCGATACGATCGGCGATCTCTTCGCCGAGCTGCGCACCTGCTGGTCGCCGCCATCGGACAATGCGCGCGCGGGCATGCAGATGGCGGTGCGCTTCAGCTTCAACAAGGCGGGCGGCATGATCGGTCCGCCGCAGCTGACCTATGCGACCGCGGGCGTCCCGGCCGATACCCGAACGACCTATCTCAATGCGATCAATTCATCGCTGAAAGCCTGCCTGCCGCTCAAATTCACCAACGGCCTCGGCGGCGCTCTGGCCGGACGCCCGATCGCGATCCGCTATGTCGATAATCGCGAGCTTGGAAAATAGCTCTATCCCCGCATCTTGCGGACTGCGCTTGCGCGGGTCTCACAGGATGAAGGCCGCGCTGTTGCAGACCCGAGCCTGCACGCCTCACCATGAGGCGTGAGAGTTGCGACCCGCGCCCAATCGATGATACGCCATAGGCGGGGGCGCTGGTTGAGGGGAGGATGTCGTGGGTCTGCTGGTCATGATCCTGGGGCTGATGCTGTTTTTTGCGGCCCATGTTTTCACAACGAAACGAGAGGCGCGCGCGCAGGCGATCGCGAGACTGGGCGAGGGGACCTACAAGATCCTCTATGCGGCCGTCTCGCTTGCGGGACTGGCGCTGATCATCTGGGGCTTTGCCCATTATCGCGCTGCCGGAATGATCCCGATTTGGGAGCCGCCGGTCGCATTCAAGCACATTACAGTCGCGCTGATGCTGCCCGCTGTCATCCTGGTGGTGGCGTCCTACTTGCGCGGGCGCATCTATGCGACGCTGAAGCATCCGATGCTGGCGGGCATCAAATTGTGGGCGGCCGCGCATCTGCTCGCCAATGGTGATCTCGGCTCCATCATCCTGTTTGGCTCGTTCCTGGGCTGGGCCGTGTACGACCGCATCTCGCTGAAGCATCGCACCGATGGCGGCGGCCCGCCGATTCCGGTGGGCGGGGTCACCAATGATCTGATCGCCGTTGCAGTCGGTGTCGTCGCTTATCTCGCGCTGGCCTTCGCATTCCACCCGGTTGTGATCGGCGTTCCCGTCATGGGAGGCTGACGACAGCCGATCAGCGCAAGACGGTTCCGCGCAGCCGTGCGCGGAACGTGACAAAGCAACAGCCGAGGGCATCCCGATGGACTGGTCGCATTCTCAGATCCCGCCGATGCGGTTCGAGGCGCGCTTCGGCGATCGGATGGTGCCGGCCTTCAGCGACCGGCCGGCGAGCCTGTGGGCGATGATCGCGGACGCTTGCGCCCGCAATCCGGATGGCGAAGCGCTGATCGCAGGCGATGTCCGGTTGAGCTGGCGGCAGGCGGTGGAGCAGGCCACGCGGATCGCGGCGGGCTTTCGCAAGCTCGGCCTGCAGCGCGGCGATCGCATCGCGATCCTGCTCGGCAATCGCATCGAATTTCCGCTGCTGCTGTTTGCCGCCGCGCATGAGGGGCTGGTGACGGTGCTGCTCGGCACGCGCCAGCAGAAGCCCGAGATCGCCTATGTCCTCGCCGATTGCGGCGCCAAGATTCTTATCCATGAAGCGGGGCTCACCGGGCGGCTGCCCGATGCGCTTGATGTCCCCGCTGTCATCCACCGCATCGCCGTCGACAGCAATCAGGCCCTGTCGCGTTTCGCCGTGCTCGCCGACAACGTCCCGGCATCGGCGCCGGTCGAGATCGGCGAGGAGGACACCGCGATGATCCTCTACACCTCGGGCACGACGGGCAAGCCGAAGGGCGCGATGCTCGCCCATTGCAACATCGTCCATTCCTCGATGGTGTTCGTCTCCTGCCTGCAATTGACGGAAGCGGACCGCTCGATCGCGGCGGTGCCGCTCGGCCACGTCACCGGCGTCGTCGCCAACATCACGACGATGATCCGCTGCGGCGGCGCGCTGATCATCATGCCGGAGTTCAAGGCTGCCGATTATCTCAAGCTCGCCGCGCGCGAGCGTGTCACCTACACGGTGATGGTGCCGGCGATGTACAATCTCTGCCTGCTCCAGCCCGATTTCGACAGCTACGATCTCTCGAGCTGGCGCATCGGCGGCTTTGGCGGCGCACCGATGCCGGTCGCGACCATCGAGAAGCTCAAGGCGACGATTCCCGGCCTGAAGCTCGCGAACTGCTACGGCTCAACCGAGACGACGTCGCCCTCGACGATCATGCCGGGCGAGCTGACCGCGAGCCACATCGACAGTGTCGGCCTGCCGTGTCCCGGTGCCCACATCGTCGCGATGGGAGCGGACGGGCGCGAACTGCCCGCTGGCGAGATCGGCGAGCTCTGGATCCAGAGCGCCTCCGTCATCAAGGGCTACTGGAATAACCCGAAGGCCACGGCCGAAAGCTTCACGGGCGGATTCTGGCATTCCGGTGATCTCGGCTCGGTCGATGCGGAGGGGTTTGTCCGCGTGTTCGACCGGCAGAAGGACATGATCAATCGCGGCGGCCTGAAGATCTATTCGGCCGAGGTCGAGTCCGTGCTGGCCGGCCACCCCGCCGTGGTCGAGAGCGCGATCATTGCCAAGGCTTGCCCGGTGCTGGGCGAGCGCGTCCACGCCGTGGTGGTGACGCGCGCGCCGGTGACCGGCGAGGCCTTGCGCGCCTGGTGCGCGGAGCGGCTGTCCGACTACAAGGTCCCCGAAACTATGGCGATCACCCCCGAGCCGCTGCCGCGCAATGCCAACGGCAAGGTGCTGAAGCGGCAGCTGCGGGAGCTCCTGGGAACCTGAGCCGGACAGGCCGGCTCCGGGCTATCCCGGGTGGTTAACGCCTTGATTGGGCTCGCTTTGCCTTGCCACCGCCATATCGTTAGGGTACCCCGCCGCCACGTGGGGGACGGGATTCCTGACGCGAACGCATTGGCGCGCGCACCCGGACGGGCATGGGATTAGCATAAGTGTCTGAATTATTTGACGAAGTCGACGAGGAAGTACGTCGCGAACAGCTCAAGAAGCTGTGGGACAAGTATTCGATTGTCTTCATTGCCCTGATGGTGCTGATCGTGGCCGCCGTCGGCGGCTGGCGCGGCTACCAGTATCTGGAGGGCAAGAAGGCCGCCGAGGCCGGCGCCGCCTTCGAGAAGGCCGCTGAGCTGTCCGACCAGGACAAGCACGCGGAGGCCGAGGCCGCCTTCACCGCGCTCGCCGCCAAGGCTCCCTCGGGTTATCGCACCCTGGCGCGGCTACGTGCCGCGGCCGAGGCAGCGCCCCGCGATCCCAAGGCGGCCGCCAAGATGTTTGACGACATCGCCGCCGATCGCAGCATCGGTGGTGAGTGGCAGGATCTGGCGAAGATCCGCGCCGCCGGCTTGCTGGTCGACAGCGCGTCCTATGCCGACATGCAGCAGCGGCTGGAGTCCTCCGCCGCGCCCAAATCCACGTTCCGCCACAGCGCCCGCGAGTTGCTGGCGCTATCGGCCTGGCGCAACAACGACATGACCGCGGCCCGCAAATGGCTCGACGCGATTGCCGAGGACGGCGAAACGCCGCCCGGTTTGCGCTCACGCGCCGAGGCGCTCCAGGCCCTGCTGCCGCCCGTCGCCAAAAGCTGACCAAGAGCTGACCTTCGGGCTCTCTGACGTAGACGAGACACAAGATGCGCCGCACGCCCCGCTTGATCGCAGCCGCCGTCCTGATCGCCTTCACGGGCATCCTGGGCGGCTGCTCCAGCTTCGATCCAAGCGACATGCTCGACTTCCTCGACACCAAGAAGAAGCTGCCGGGCGACCGCAAGCCGGTCTTCCCGGAGGGCGTTCCGGGCCTCGAGCAGGGCGTGCCGCGGGAGATGTACAAGGGCGCAGCACAGCAGCAGCCGGATCCGAACGCACCGGCCGTCGCGGCTCTGCCCGCCGAGCCGTCGCCCGAGGCCAAGCCGGCAAAGGGTGCCAAGGCGAAGAAGACCAAACAGCCTTCCAGCACCGCGGCCGCGCCCGCTGAGGCGCCCGCGGGCGAGGTCGACGGCGAGGCCCAGCCGGAGGCCGCGCCGCCCACGGCCGCTCCGCCGCCCAAGCAGAAGATCGTGCGCAAGCGCACCACCGCCCCGCCGCCGGATCAACCCGTCCAGCAGGCGCAACCGACCCAAACCACCCAGCAGCAATCGCAGGGAGCTTTCCCGGCACCGATGCCGAGCGGCAGCTTTTCGCGCTGATCACTTCATTACATTGACAGGCGCGGCCTTCGCAGCGCACGAATGACCGATGTCCTTCACGATTGCTATTATCGGCCGGCCAAATGTCGGCAAATCGACGCTGTTCAACCGCCTGGTTGGGCAGAAGCTCGCGCTCGTCGATGACCTGCCGGGCGTCACCCGCGACCGCCGCGAAGGCGAGGCCAGGCTCGGCGACCTCGAATTCACCATCATCGATACCGCCGGCCTCGACGAGGGCGCCAAGGGCTCGCTGACCGCGCGCATGCAGGAGCAGACCGAGGCCGCGATCGCACAGGCCGACGCGCTGTTCTTCGTCATCGACGCCCGCATCGGCCTGACGCCCACCGATCGCGCCTTCGCCGATTTCGCCCGCAAGGCCGACAAGCCGGTACTGCTGGTCGCCAACAAGAGCGAAGGCAAGCACGGCGATGCCGGCGCGATGGAGGCCTTTGCGCTCGGCCTCGGCGATCCCATTCAGGTCTCGGCCGAGCACGGCGAAGGCATGGGCGAGCTGTATGACGCCCTCCGCGAGTTGATGCCGGAGCCTGTCGAGGAAGATGAAGCCGAGGACGACGAGCCGCTGACCGAGGAGGAGGCCGCGACGCGTCCGATCCGCGTCGCCATCGTCGGCCGGCCCAATGCCGGCAAGTCGACGCTGATCAATCATCTGCTCGGCGAGGAGCGCCTGCTGACGAGCCCGGAGGCCGGCACCACGCGCGATTCCATCGCGGTCGAGATCAACTGGAAGGGCCGCGATTTTCGCGTGTTCGATACCGCAGGCCTGCGCCGTCGCTCGCGCATCGAGGAAAAGCTGGAGAAGCTCTCGGTCGCCGACGCGTTGCGCGCGGTGCGCTTTGCCGAAGTCGTCGTGATGATGATGGACACGCAGAACCGCTTCGAGGAGCAGGACCTGCGCATCGCCGATCTGATCGAGCGCGAGGGCCGCGCGGTCGTGCTCGCCGTCAACAAGTGGGATCTGATGGAGACCAAGGGCGGCGGCGCCATCTCGGGCCTGCGCCGGGATGCCGACCATTCGCTGCCGCAGATCAAGGGCGTGCCGATCGTCGCCGTATCAGGTCTGATGGGCGAGGGCATCGATCGTCTGATGCAGGCGATCCAGGACGCCTACGCGGTCTGGAACAGGCGCGTGCCGACATCCGCGCTCAATCGCTGGTTCGAGCAGGCCGTGCAGGCCAATCCGCCGCCGGCCGTGTCCGGCCGACGGCTCAAGCTGAATTACATCACGCAGAACAAGGCGCGTCCGCCGAGCTTCGTGCTGTTCTGCTCGCGCGCGGACGCGGTGCCGCAGTCCTATTTGCGCTACCTGACCAATTCCATGCGCGAGACCTTTGAGCTGCCGGGTACGCCGGTGCGCATCACCTTGCGCGAAAAGGCCAACCCCTTCGCCCACAAGCGCAAGCGGCCGTCGTGAGCAACGATGCCGGCGAGGCGACGGCGCGAAGCGCTGCGCCGGTCCGGCGTGGTGCCGTCGCCTTCATCTTCGTCACCATCCTGCTCGACATGCTCGCGCTCGGCGTGATCATGCCGATCCTGCCGAAGCTGATCGAGAGCTTCGTCGACAACGACACCGCGCATGCGGCCCGCATCTTCGGCCTGTTCGGCACCGCCTGGGCGCTGATGCAGTTCGTGTTCTCGCCGGTGCTCGGCGCGCTGTCGGATCGCTTCGGACGGCGGCCGGTGGTGCTGCTGTCGAATTTCGGGCTCGCCGCCGACTATGTGCTGATGGCGCTCGCGCCGTCGCTGCTCTGGTTGTTCATCGGCCGCGTGATCTCGGGCATCACCTCGGCGAGCATTTCGACCGCCTTTGCCTATATCGCCGACATCACGCCGCCGGAGCGGCGCGCGGCCGTCTTCGGCAGGATTGGAGCTGCCTTCGGCGCCGGCTTCATCCTGGGCCCGGCGCTCGGCGGCCTGCTCGGCGATATCGATCCGCGGCTGCCGTTCTGGGCGTCGGCGGCTTTGAGCCTTGCCAATGCGCTCTATGGGCTCTTCGTCCTGCCGGAATCGCTGGCGCCGGAGCGGCGCGCGCCGTTCCGCTGGACCAGCGCCAATCCGGTCGGAGCGCTGCACTTGCTGCGTTCCAACGCGGCACTGGCCGCGTTATCCATCGTCAACTTCATCGCACAAGTCGCGCATGTCGTGCTGCCCTCGACTTTCGTGCTCTATGCGACCTATCGCTACGGCTGGGATTCCAAGACCGTGGGTCTGACGCTCGCGATGGTCGGCATCTGCGCCATGGTGGTGCAGGGGCTCGCCATCGGCCCGATCGTACGCGTGTTCGGTGAGCGGAATGCGCTGGTGCTCGGTCTGTGCTGTGGTGCGATCGGCTTCGTGATCTTCGGCGCCGCGCCGACCGGCCCGCTGTTCTGGATCGGCATTCCCGTGATGTCGCTGTGGGGCATCTCGGGCGCCGCCATGCAATCGCTGATGACCCGACTGGTCGCGCCCGATCAGCAGGGCCAGTTGCAGGGCGCGACCGCGAGCGTGCAGAGCGTGTCGCAACTCGTCGGACCGTTCCTGTTCACGCTGACGTTTTCCTATTTCATCGGCGCCAGCGCGCCGTTGCATCTGCCCGGCGCGCCGTTCCTGCTTGCGGCGGTATTGATGGTGGTATGTGTCGCGATCGCGATGCGGACGCTGGTGACTACGAAGACGGTTTCGTAGGGTGGGCAAAGCGAAGCGTGCCCACCGCTACTTCGTCAACTCGCGGAGAGAAGGTGGGCACGGCGCTTACGCGCCTTTGCCCACCCTACGGCGGCGTCGACGGTCTTACTTCTTCACCAGCGGGCACTCGCTGTCCTTGAGCGGCTTGGCCGCGTCTTCCGCCGCGATCGTGGCGATCTGCTTGTAGTAGTCCCACGGGCCCTTCGACTCCTCGGGCTTCTTCACCTCGAACAGATAGGCCGGGATGAGACGGCGTCCGTCTTGGCGCAGCGGGCCATTGCCGAACAGCGGATCGTCGGTCGGCAGCTCCTTCATCTTGGCGACGACCTTGGCGCCGTCGTGCGGATTGCCGCCGAGCGCTTCCATCGCCTTGAGATAGTGTAGCACCATCGCGTAGTTGCCGGCCTGGGTCATAGACGGCATCGCGTTCTTGCTGGCCAGGGCAGCGAAGCGCTTCGACCAGGCGCGGGTCTGCTCGTTCATGTCCCAGTAGAACGACTCGGTGAAGGTCAGGCCGTGCGCGGTCTTTAGCCCCAGCGAATGCACGTCGTTGATGAACAGCAGCAGCGCCGCGAGCTTCTGGCCGCCCGATACGATGCCGAATTCGGCCGCCTGCTTGATCGAGTTCGTGGTGTCGCCGCCGGCATTGGCGAGGCCGACCACCTTGGCCTTGGACGATTGGGCCTGCAGCAGGAAGGACGAGAAGTCCGAGCTGTTGATCGGGTGCTTGACGCTGCCCAGCACCTTGCCGCCGTTCGCCGTCACGACGGCCGTGGTGTCGCGTTCCAGCGCGTGGCCGAAGGCGTAATCCGCGGTAAGAAAGAACCAGGTGTCGCCGCCAGCCTTGGTCAGCGCCTTGCCGGTGCCGTTGGCGAGCATGTAGGTGTCGTAAGTGTAGGAGATTGTGTTCGGCGTGCAGGCCTTGCCGGTCAAGTCGGCAGAGGCGGCGCCGGAATTCAGCAGCACCGAATTCTTTTCCTTGACGAGGTTGCTGACCGCAAGCGCGACGCCGGAGTTCGGCGTATCAGCGATCGCATCGACCTTCTCGTTGTCGATCCACTGCCGAGCGATATTGACGCCGACGTCCGGCTTGTTCTGGTGATCGCCGCTCAGAACGTCGATCTTCCAGCCCTTCTTGAGCAGGCCGGAATCCTCGACGGCCATCTTGATCGCGACCACGGAGTTCGGGCCGCCGATATCGGCATAAAGGCTCGACATGTCATTCAAGACGCCGATCTTGACGGTCTTGTCCTGCGCGTAAGCGGATGTTGCAAAACCGAAGGCGGCACAGGCCAGAAGGGCCGCATAGCGGCGCGCGAGCGTCGTCGTCATAAAAGGTCTCCTCCATTTTCAATATGCGGACGGCTCTCTTGCGGAGCCTTGTTCCGGCTGATCGCTCTACCGTGTCCCACGGCTGGCGGCAATGCGCCTAAAGCCGGATGACGCTGCGGCGTAGCGTCATCCGTCGGTTAACCTTTGGGCAAAGTGTGTTGAGACGCTATTTGAGCGCGTCCGAGGTCAGCTTGAATTTCTGGATGCGCTTACCGGTGTCGACCTCGGCGGTATAGACGTTACCCTTGGCGTCTATCGCCATGGCATGCACCCAGTGGAACTGCCCGGCATTGCGGCCGTTGTGCCCGAAGCTGCCGACCACGCTGCCGTCCTCGCGCTTGATCACCCGGATCTCGTTGTTCTCGCCGTCGGCGCTGAGCAAATAGGTCTGCTTCGGATCGGGCCAGATCGCGACGTCCCACACCGCGCCGTTGCCGAGCGTGTTCTTCTCGAAGAAGAACTCCTTCACGAAGGTGCCATCCTTTTTGAACACCTGGATGCGATTGTTGATGCGGTCGCAGACGTAGACGAGACCGTCATTGGCGAGCTTCACGCAATGGACGGGATTTCCGAATTGCTGGGAGACAGGCGCCTTGGGATCATACGCCGGCTGCTTGTCGTCGTTGGGTTTGCTGCCGTAGGCGCCCCAGTGCCGCTTGTAAGCGAGCGTCGTCGCATCGAACACGATGACGCGGCGGTTGCCATAGCCGTCGGCGACGTAGATTTCGTTCGCCTCCTTGTCGATTGCGGTTTCGGCGGGCTTGCCGAGCTGCGTGGTGTCGTTGCTGCCGAGGCTCGGCGCGATCTTGCCGATCTGGGCGACGAACTTGCCGTCGAGCGTGAATTTCAAAATGGCGTTGTCGTTGTCGGCGTTGCCGCCGACCCAGACGAAGCCGCGCTCGTCGACCTCGATGCCGTGCTCGCGGCCGACCCATTCATAGCCTTCGCCCGGACCGCCCCACGACCGCAGCAGATTGCCGTCCGTGTCGAATTCGAGCACGGGCGGCGCCGACACGCAGCACTTCGAGCGCGGCGGGTTGAGGCCCGCGCCTTTCTCGTCATCGGTGAGCGAGCGCGGGCGATGGATCACCCAGATATGGCCCTGCCAGTCGACGGTGATGCCGCCGACCTGGCCGAGGATCCAGTTGTTAGGTAGCTGTTTTGGCCAGGAGGCGTCGACCGCGAAGGTCGGGACGTCGCCCGCAGACGCCGTGCCTGGAAGCACGAACGCAATGACTGCAATCAGGATGGAGAAGGCTTGAGAGAGTCGTACGAGCGCACGGCCGAGCCTTGTACAGACAAGCCCTGCGCGATCATGCCACGGCGCCATGGCAACCTCCCTTTTTTGGCTTGCGGCTTGCTGCCGCTTGAGCGCGGGCAGTCAATCGCGGGGAGGCGCTTGAGTCAATCAGGCCGGCGAGCGGAAGCTCATCAGCGTGCGGGTCTTGTAGTCGTAGAACTTGCCGGTTTCGGTCCAGTCAGGCGCGCACATCGGGACGATGAATTCGGCAACCTGCTCGGGTGTCTCCAGGGTCGCCGGATCTTCGCCCGGCATCAACGTGGCGCGCATGCGGGTACGGATCGGGCCCGGGTTGAACAGGTTAACACGGAGCGGCGTGTTCGCGGTTTCCTGCGCCCAGGCGCGGGCCAGTGTTTCCAGCGCGGCCTTGGAGGCGGCGTAGGGGCTGACATAGGCGGTGGCCTTGTTGGCGGCGCCCGAGGTGATGAACACTGCCCGGCCGGCATCGGACTGCCTCAGCAGCGGCTCCATGCAGCGGATCAGCTGGAAGTTCGCCGAGACGTTGACGGCCATCACGTCGGTGAAAGTTTTCAGTTCGATATGGCCGACCGGCGAGGAGGGGCCGAGCACGCCGGCATTGCCGACGAGGATGTCGAGCTTGCCATAGCGTTCGTGCAGGCCGGCCCCGAGCCGCGCGATGCCGTCGGAATCGGTGAGATTGAGCGGCACCAGCGTGGCGCTGCCGCCGTCTTTCCGGATCTCGTCATCGAGCTCTTCCAGCCCGCCCTGCGTGCGCGCCGTCGCAACGATATGCGCGCCGGCCTTGGCCAGCGCCCTGGCCGTGGCGAAGCCGATGCCGCGCGAGGCGCCGGTGACGAGAGCGATACGGTTGGCGAGGGGTTTTGTCATGGCGGGGTTTTACAGGCGTGGATGGCCGGGACAAGCCCGGAATTTCTGCCCTCGATCTCCCGCCGCAGCCCTACTGGATATTGGTACTATTGTTCGGGCCGTTCGCCGAGCTGTCAGGCGGCACCTTCATGCCCTGCCTGAAGGCGAAGACGATGAAGCCGACCAAAAGCCCTCCGCAGAGAATGGCGATGGCCAGCTGCATCGTCGCGGTCTTTCGTCAGCTCGCCTCCGCCAGCAACGACAATTGCCGCGGCTGCTGCTCGGTCTGGGTCTGGTCGGTGAGATGAGTCGGATACGCCCCGGTGAAGCAATGATCCGAGAATTTCGGATTGGCGGGGTCGCGGCCGGGCTCGCCCATGGCGCGATACATGCCGTCGATCGACAGGAAGGCGAGCGAGTCGGCGCCGATGATCTCGCGCATCTCCTCCAGCGAATGCGTCGCGGCCAGGAGGCCGCCGCGATCCGGCAGGTCGATGCCGTAATAATCGGGATAGAGGATCGGCGGCGAGGCGRGGCGGAAATGCACTTCCTTGGCGCCCGCATCGCGCATCATGCGCACGATCTTCTTCGAGGTGGTGCCGCGCACCAGCGAGTCGTCGATCAGGATGATGCGCTTGCCTTCGATCGCGGCGCGGTTGGCCGAATGCTTCATGCGCACGCCGGACTCGCGGATCGCCTGGGTCGGCTGGATGAAGGTGCGGCCGACATAGTGGTTGCGGATGATGCCGAGCTCGAACGGTACGCCGGAATGCTGGCTGTAGCCGACCGCGGCTGGCACGCCGGAATCCGGCACCGGCACGACGACGTCGATCGGCACATGGCTCTCGCGCGCGAGCTGCGCACCAAAGGCCTTGCGTACTTCGTAGACCGAGCGGCCGTGAACGATGGAGTCCGGGCGGGAGAAATAGATGTATTCGAAGATGCAGGGGCGCGGCGCCATCGGCGGGAACGGCTTGTGGATGTCCTGGCCGTTCTCGTCGAACACGATGACTTCGCCGGGCTCGATGTCGCGAATGAAGCGCGCGCCGATGATGTCGAGCGCGCAGGTCTCCGAGGTCAGGATCGGACAACCGTCGAGCTCGCCGAGCACCAGCGGGCGGATGCCGCGCGGATCGCGCGCGCCGACCAGCTTCTTGTTGGTCAGCGAAACCAATGCATAGGCGCCCTCGATCTCGCGCAGCGCGTCGATGTAGCGCTCGATGAAGCGGCTGCGCCTGGAGCGCGCGACGAGATGCAGGATCACCTCGGTGTCGGTGGTCGACTGCATCATCGCGCCGTTCTTCACGAGCTCGCGGCGCAGCGTCAGGCCGTTGGTGAGGTTGCCGTTGTGGGCGACCGCAAGGCCGCCGGCATTGAGCTCGGCGAACAGCGGTTGCACGTTGCGCAGGATGGTGGCGCCGGTGGTGGAGTAGCGGACATGGCCGACGGCCATATTGCCGGGCAGGCGGTCGATCACCTCGCGGCGGGAGAAGGTGTCGCCGACGAGGCCGAGGCGGCGTTCCGAGTGAAAGCGGCTGCCGTCGTAGGAGACGATGCCGGCGGCCTCCTGGCCGCGATGCTGGAGAGCGTGGAGACCGAGCGCAGTGATGGYGGCGGCGTCAGGGTGGCCATAGATGCCGAAGACGCCGCATTCCTCGCGGAGCGTATCGCCCTCCAGGTCGTCCTGAAGCTCTAGCGCGGCTGGGCCGAGATCAAGTTGGGCGTCCTGGTCAGGGTGTCGCATCTCGTCCGCGCCTCTCTTTTAGGGCCTAATCAACGCGCCGCAGGTTTCTCGATCAGCTTCTTGAGGCTGTCACGAGCCGGTTTGCTGTATCCGTCGCCAGTGCCCGAAGGCTGCTGTTCGGAATCAGCTTGATCATCATCTGGTTTGTTTTTCTTGAATCTCTTCAAGATGGTGTTCTCGGGGTCGTCAGGCAAGAGGGCCATCAGCCAATCCCCGGTTCCCTGGAGCACCACGCGAGATTTGGCTCCCGTGACCCAGTCCGGGCGCTGCTTGTCCGGCACCAGCCAGGTGAAGAACAGGAACGCGACCACGACGATCAAAAGCCCGCGAGCGAGGCCAAACAGGAAGCCCAGGGTGCGGTCCAGCGCGCCGATGCGCGAATCCAGGATCATGTCGGAGATCCGGACCGTGATCACGGAAACCACGACCAGGGTGCCCACGAACACGCCGGCGACCACGACGACGCTCGCCACCGTGTCGTTGTTGAAATAGGTCTTTGCGGTCGGCAGCAGCTTCGAGAACGAGTACAGCGTCACGATCGCCGCTGCGCCCCAGGCCGCGATCGACAGGATTTCGCGCATGAAGCCGCGGACCATGGCGAGCAGGCCCGAGATCAGCATCACACCGAGCAGGATCAGGTCGAGGAGTGTTACTGGCATCGGCTGGTCGGGTCCGCTCGTACTTCAAAGGTGCTCAGCGAATCGGTGCTTGGCCGTGGCCCTAAGTGAGGGCCAGACGGCGTTCCCGGCAAGGCCGCAACCACGCAATCCCATGCTGCTTTTGTGACGGCTGTATAGCGGTGGGGGCGGAGGACGTCACCTCCGCCTAACCCTCTCCACGGCGGAATCTTGCCGGTGTGGCATTTTTCTCCGCCGGCGGGCTCTGTTCGCCGCGGCGGGAGCCCCGGGCCGCGATCTCGGCCACCAGTGTCGTCAGGCTGTTGATCGCGTTCAGGGACAGTCCGGCGTCGCCGCCGGCATCGCCGCCCCGGGCCGATTCGGGCAGCACGGCGCGCTTGAAGCCGAGCTTGACCGCTTCCTTGAGCCGGGCCGGGGTCTGCGCCACCGGGCGGATGACGCCGGACAGCGAAATCTCGCCGAAATAGACGGCATCGGTGGGTAACTGCGCATTAACCAGGGATGAAACCAGTGCGGCCGCAGCGGCCATATCGGCCGCCGGCTCGTGGATGCGCAGGCCGCCCGCGACGTTCAGATAGACGTCGTGGCCGGACAGCTTGACCCCGCAATGGGCCTCCAGCACCGCCAGCACCATGGAGAGCCTGCTCTGATCCCAGCCGACCACCGCCCTACGCGGGGTGCCGAGCGAGGTGGGGGCGACCAAGGCCTGCAATTCGACCAGAACGGGCCTCGTGCCCTCGATGCCCGCGAAGACTGCGGTGCCCGGCGTGCCCAGGTCGCGCTCGGACAGGAACAGCTCGGAGGGATTGGTGACCTCGCGCAGGCCAAGGCCAGTCATCTCGAACACGCCGATCTCGTCGGTCGGGCCGAAGCGGTTTTTCACGGCGCGCAGGATGCGGAATTGCTGGGAGCCTTCGCCCTCGAAGGACAGCACCGCATCGACCATGTGCTCGACCACGCGGGGGCCGGCGATCTGGCCGTCCTTGGTGACATGGCCGACCAGGATGATGGCAGCACCCGTCTTCTTGGCGAAGCGGATCAGCGCCTGCGCCGAGGCGCGCACCTGGGTGACCGTGCCGGGCGCGGATTCCACCGTGTCGGTCCACATGGTCTGGATCGAGTCGATCACGATCAGCCGCGGCACCGCGCCTTCCGACAGCGTCGAGACGATGTCCTCGACAGAGGTCTCGGCCGCGAGCTGCACCGGCGCGTCCGACAGGCCGAGCCGCTCGGCGCGCAGGCGCACCTGGGCGACCGCCTCTTCGCCGGAGATGTAGACGATGCGGTGGCCGGCGCGCGCCATCATGCTGGTGGCCTGCGTTAGCAGCGTCGACTTGCCGATGCCGGGATCGCCGCCGACCAGCAGCACCGAGCCGCGGACGAAGCCGCCACCGGTGACGCGGTCGAGCTCGGTCATGCCCGAGGACAGGCGAGGAGCGTCCTGGGTCTTCCCCGACAGGCTCTCCAGCGCAAACGTCCGTCCCTTGCGCTTTGAGCGGATCGAGACCGGCACGCTGCCGGTCGTGTCCTCCTCGGCAAGCGTGTTCCACTCGCCGCAGGATTCGCACTTGCCCTGCCAGCGGTTATAGGCCGCGCCGCAGTTCTGGCAGACGAAGGAAAGCGTGTTCTTGGCCATGGGGACAGCGAGTCGAGGGTTTCAGGTTTGCTGATAGCACGGAATGACGGGCGAGACGGCGATCGCCGGCACCCCCATTAGCCCAATTCACCGCAGCCGATACACCCTTTGTTAGCTCTACGCCGCCGCGCCGTTCCGGACTTTGCCAAATGTTAGCGGACGCAGGTCCAGTTTCGAAACCGATACGGGATGGCGAAAACGAATGACGGTAGTCTTGCGGATAATGCTCGCCGTGGGCATGGCCTGCGGCTTTCTTCTGCCGGTTGGCGGCGCCGTTGCGGCCGAAGCCGGGCGTCTCAACATCGTTTTCGTCAACCCCGGCAAGACCGGCGAGGTCTACTGGGACATGGTCGCGCAGACCATGCAGGCCGCGGGCCGCAAGCTCGACGCGCATGTCGAGGTGCTGACCAGCGAGCGGAATTACCGCACCATGCAGGAGCTTGGCTTCGGCGTGGTGGCACGCGCCGACAAGCCGGACTTCCTCATCCTGTCGAATGAGGAATCCGCTGCCGTTCCCATCCTGGAAGCGGCCGAGGCCGCCGGGGTCAAGACGCTGCTGCTCTCGAACACGCTGATCGGCGACGACGCCGCGCGCCTCGGACCGCCCCGGCAAAAGCTCAAGACCTGGCTCGGCGACATCACGACGGATCTCCAGACCGCGGGTGCGAGGATGGCCAATGCCTTGATCAAAGTGGCGCGCGCCGAGAAATGGCAGAGCCCGGACGGCAAGATCCACATTCTCGGCATCGGCGGCGACGAGATCACGCCGGCCTCGATCGCCCGCAACGCCGGTCTCAAGCTCGCGGTGGACGCCGCGCCCGACGTGGTGGTGGACCGGATGCTGTTCGCCAACTGGACCCAGTCGGAGGCGGAGCAGGTCACCAGGAATTATCTGAGCTGGGCCGCGCGCAAGGAGATCCGGCCTGCCGGCATCTGGGCCGGAAACGATCCGATGGCGCTCGGCGCGCTTCGCGCGGTGGTCGCTGCCGGCCTCACGCCCGGCCGGAACATCCAGCTGGTCGGCCTCAACTGGTCGGAGGACGCGCTGCGCGAGATCAAGGCGGGCCGTCTGCTCATGACCGATGGCGGACATTTCCTGCTCGGCGGCTGGTCGATCGTCCTCCTGCGCGACTACGCCGACGGCTGCGACTTCGCGGCCGCATCGCCCCGCGTCGAGGCCAAGACGTCTGCGATCACGCGCGACAATCTCGCTGCGGTCGGGGACCTCATCAAGACGCGCGCCTTCGATCGGATCGATTTCGCGCGCTTCAGGGCGAGAGCGGGGCGCTGCGGCCAGTATGATTTCTCCATCGATGCGCTCATCTCTTCGCTGACGCTTCCGGAAGGCGCTGCTGACTGATGCGAAACGGTGACGACATGACCGATCCGGATCGCAAGCAGCAGGCGGCGGCGCCGTCGCGCTCGCGCTCGGTGGTCCGCGCGATGCTCTGGGCCACCGTGCCGGTGCTGCTGGTGGTGCAGCTGCTCGCCTCCGCCGGCGTCGAGGCATCGAGCTTCTGGTCGCAGATCAGGCAGCTCGACGCGCGCATTGCCCGCACGGCCGAGAGCCGCGCCGAGCTGATCGCCGAGCCGCTCTGGAAGATGCGCTACGATCAGGTCACGAGCGTCCTCAACGAGATCATGCACGACGAGACCATTGCCGCGGCGGCCGTTTATGACGACACCGGCGTCGCGATCGCCCGCGTGGTGGCGCGGCCGGCGGACCAGGCGGTATCGGAAGTCTCGCGTCCGATCCGCTACAGCAACGGCAACATCGCCGTGCAGGCCGGTCGTATCGCGATCGCCTATTCCTATGCGACGGTCTACACGGACACGGGCAGCCGGCTGATGTTGCTGCTGGTGGTCGGCCTGCTCGCGACATTTGCCACCCTGATCGCGATGCGGATCTCGGCCAACATCTTCATCGGCAAGCCGCTCACCGCGATCATGTCGGCGATCCAGCGCAGCAAGCAGGACGGGCGCGCCTATCCGGCCGACATCAAATCGACGAACGAATTCGGCCAGCTCGCGCGTGCCTTCAACGCCATGCAGCACACGACGTCGGGGGCGCTCGACCGGCTCGGGCACATGGCCGCGCACGATCCGCTCACGGGCCTGCCCAATCGTCGCTCGCTGTCCGAGCATCTGGTGACCCTGAGCGGCGATGCCGGCTCGCCGGACTCGCTGATCGCCTTCTGCTTCATCGATCTCGACGACTTCAAGGGCATCAACGACACCTTCGGCCATGATGCCGGCGACAAGTTCCTGGTGCACATCTCCGAGCGCCTTCGTGATGCGGTCGAACCGCAGGATTGGGTCGCCCGGCTCGGCGGCGACGAATTCGTCGTCATCCGCCCCGAGGTCAGCAATGAAGCGACCGCTCAGGCGTTCGCGCGCCAGCTGTTAGATGCGATTTCCGAGCCGATCCGGCTGCACGACAAGCAGGTCGTGCCGCGCGCCAGCATCGGCCTTGCCGTGCGCCGCGCCGGCGATCCCGAGCTGTCGCATTTGCCGGCGCTCGCCGACATCGCGCTCTACCATGCCAAGAGCAAGGCGCCGGGCACCGTCGCTGTGCTCGACGAAGCGCTTCAGCGCGACTATCGCCGCCGCCGGGACCTCGAGCTCGCCATTCCCGCGGGCTTCGCCGAGGGGCAGTTCGAGGTCTGGTATCAAAGCCAGGTCGACCTCGGGAGCCAGGCCGTTGTCGGCCTCGAGGCGCTGATCCGCTGGCGCCATCCCGAACTTGGCTTGATCGGTCCCGGCGAATTCCTGTCGCTGATCGAGCGCAGCGGCAACAATGCGCGGCTGACGCGCTACGTGCTGACCGATGCCTGTCGCGCGTTGCAGCGACTGGCATCCGCCGGCAGGCCGCAGATCCGGATCGCGATCAACCTGCCGCCGTCCGAGCTCGCCGACCATTCGCTCGCTGCCGAGCTGCGCGCGACCTGCGCGCGTTTCGATGTCGCGGCATCATTGCTGGAGCTCGAGATCACCGAGGGCTCGCTGATCAACAACATCGCCAGCGCCTCCGAGACGCTGCACCGCCTGCGGCGCCTGGGCGCAACCATCGCGCTCGACGATTTCGGCACGGGCTACAGCTCGCTCGCGCATCTCAGGCGGTTCCCGCTCGACAAGGTCAAGATCGACAAAGCCTTCATCAGCGAGATCCCTGACAGCGCGGAAGACAAGGCGATCGTCGGCGTCATCGCCTCGCTCGCCGGCACGCTAGGGCTGACGCTCGTCGCGGAAGGCATCGAGCGGCCCGAGCAGGCCGACGCCATGCGCGAGATGGGCGTGATGCTCGGGCAGGGTTATCACTACCATCGGCCGCAGCCGCTCGACGCCGTGCTGCAATGGCTCGAAAAGCAGGCGGTACCAACTGAGACAAGCCGCGTCCTCGCCGGCAGCCCGTCGATCGCGCCCGAATTCGCCGCCTGAGCGCGATTACGACTGCGTTGCGTTCCAGAGCATGGAGAGGCCCGCAGCGATCATGATCGCGTCCATCACCACGCGGAACATCTCCGGCTTGAGATGCAGCACGAAGCGCTTTGCGATGAAGGCGCCCGACATCAGCGAGGAGCCTGCGATCAGGCCCTTGATGAAGACGTCAGCGGTCAGCGCGCCGAAACGTTCGAAGGTCACGGACTTCGCGAAATAGAGGCCGAGTGAGGAGGCCGCTTCGGTTGCGAGGAAGGCGCCCTTGGACAGGCCGTAGAACAGGAACAGCGGCACGCTGAGCGGGCCGGTCGAGACCACGATGCCGGTGAGATAGCCGATGATCGCCCCGCCGATCGCGAGGTGCCAGAGATTGGCCTTGAGATCGTGCCGCGCCAGCCAGTGCCGCACCGGCACCATCGCGATCAGGAAGACGCCGATGGCGAGATCGACGGCGTGCGAGGGGAGCGCGAGCAGCGTGCGCGCGCCCAACACGGCGGCCGGAATGCCCGTCACCGAATAGGCCGCGCAGGCACGCCAGTCGACCTCGCGCCACCACGCCAGGATCCGCGAGAAATTCGCCATCACGGAGGCGACCGCCATGATCGGCACGGCTTCCTTCGGCCCATAGGCATAGACCAGCACCGGCATCAGCATGATCGACGACCCCGTGCCGACGATGCCTGAGACGGTGCCGGCGATCAGGCCGACGATGAGGACGAAGAGAAAGGCCAAGGTGCTCTCCACGAATCGGGAGAGTTTAGCCGTGGCCGGCGATGCGGGCGATCCATTCCAGGCGAGGGAACCAATCGCTCAGCGCATGCCATCCCGGCCGGCCGTCAGCCTTGCTCGTCCATGATGCGCAGCTTCTCGACGCGGCGGCGAAAATCCTCGTCCGTCGAGAACTCGGCCGAGAGATAGGACGAGACCAGATCCACGGCGAGCCAGGCGCCGACGATCTGCGCTCCGATGCACATGACGTTGACGTCGTCATGCTCGACGCTCTGATGGGCGGAATGAACATCGTGGCAAACCGCGGCGCGGATGCCCTTCATCTTGTTGGCTGCGATCGAGGCTCCGACGCCGGTGCCGCACACCATGATGCCGCGTGCGGCTTCGCCTGACGTCACCTTCTGAGCCACGGCCCGCGCGATGTCGGGGAAGTCCACCGGCTTGTCGTCATGGGAGCCGACATCGACGATGTCGTGGCCGAGGCTGCGGATGTGATCGATAACGGTCTGCTTGAGCGGCCAGCCGGCGTGGTCGGATCCGATGACGAGACGCATGTGATGTCCTTCTTGATTTTATGTTGGTCGTGACAGCCGCTTCGCGGCTGCCACGATTTTCCCTGGTTTCAGCTGCGCATGTCGGGCGGCAGCTCGACCCCGTGGAATTTCTTGTAGATCGCGTTGAGCTTGCCGTTCTTGACGTTCTCGGTGATCCAGGCGTTGAGCTTGTCCATCAGGCGCTGCTCGCCCTTCTTCAGGCCGATCGCGAGGTCGAAGGTCGCCAGCGGGATCCGGGATTCGAACACGCGCGACGGGTTCTTCACCCCGATCTGGTTGATGATCGTCGCCGACGAGGCGACGCAGTCGACCTGGCCGGAGACGGCCGCCGTCACCATCGTGGCGTCGTCGTCGTAGCGCGAGATCTTGAGGTCCTTGTCCTTCATGTTGGACAGGGTGGTGTCCTGCGTGGTGCCGCGGGAGACGCCGATCGACTTGTCCTTCAAGTCGGGCCAGTCCTTGACGGTCGAGGATTTCAGGCAACCGACGTCGGATTGCAGCGTCGCATAGCGCTTGGTGAAGTCGATGACCTTGGCGCGATCGGGCGTCACCGACAAGGTCGAGATGATGATGTCGGCCTTGCCGGTCAGGACGTTGGGGATGCGTGTCGCGCCGGTGGTCTGGATGAATTCGAGCTCGAGCCCCCAATCCTTGGCGAGCAGTTGCGCCACTTCGACGTCGGAGCCGGTCGGCTTCATGCTGCTGTCCATCATACCCGAGGGCGGAATGGCGACGTCCGTCGAGATGCGGATCTTCTTGGCCTGCGTGATGTCGTCGAGCAGATCGGCCGATGCCGGCGTGGCTGATATCATGACGAGGCCGAACAGCGCGGTGGCGGTCCCCAGCAGTGTCTTGTTTGTCATCCTTGGTTCTCCYCTCCTGTTATGATTTTAAGTTTCCAGTGCCCACGAATTGCGTGAGTTCGGGCGTCGCCGGCGACGTCAGGATCGAGGCGGGGCCGGTCTCGTGGACCTTGCCGCGATGCATGAAGACGATCCGGTCGGCGATGCCTTTGGCAAAACCCATCTCATGGGTGACCATCACCATGGTCATGCCGTCCGCCGCCAACTGCTCGATCACCTTCAGCACCTCGCCGGTGAGCTCGGGATCGAGCGCGGAGGTGACCTCGTCGAACAGCATCACCTTCGGCTGCATCGCGAGCGAGCGGGCGATCGCCGCGCGCTGCTGCTGGCCGCCCGAGAGCTGCTCGGGATAGGCGTGCAGTTTCTCGTCGAGCCCGACCTGCGCGAGCACTTTTCGGGCGAGGTCCCTGGCTTGCGAGGTGGCCATGCCCTTCACGGCGCAGGGGGCGAGCGTGATGTTCTGTTCGATGGTGAGGTGCGGAAACAGATTGTAGCTCTGGAACACAATGCCGACGTCCTGGCGCAGCGCGCGCAGATCGACATCAGGGCGGTCGACGCGATGCCCGCACACAACGATCTCGCCGCCGTCCACCTTCTCGAAGCGGTCGATGCAGCGCAGCGCCGTGCTCTTGCCGGAGCCGGAGCGGCCGATCAGTGCCAGCACCTCGCCGCGTTCGACGGCAAAGGAGACGCCATCGAGCACCCGGAGCGGGCCAAAGCTCTTCTGCACGTCGCGGAGCGACACGATCGGTTCGGAGGAGGAGGGGTTTTTCTGCATGTCAGGCTGGTGCGAGGTTGGACCTGCCACGCCCCATCCGCCGTTCCAGCTTCTGGCTGAACAGGGATAGGGGATAGCACATGGCGAAATAGACGACGGCGATGATCGCGTAGATGGCGAACGGCTCGAACAGCGAGTTGTTGACGATCTGGCCCGACCGCATCAGCTCGACGAAGCCGACCACGGAGGCGAGCGAGGTATTCTTGATGATCTGCACCATGAAGCCGACGGTCGGCGGCGTCGCGATGCGGATCGCCTGCGGCAGGATCACCTTCAGCATGCGCTGGGTCCGGCTCAGCGCGAGTCCTTCGGCGGCCTCCCATTGCGGCTTCGGCACCGACTGGATGCAGCCGCGCCAGATCTCGCCGAGATAGGCCGAGACATAGAGCGTGAGCGAAGCGCCGGCGGCAGCTAACGGCGAGACCTTGAGGCCGATCGCGGCGAGGCCGAAATAGCCGAGGAACAGGATGACGAGCAGCGGCGTACCCTGGATCAGCTGGACGTAGACGCCGCTAGCGATCCGCACCGATTTGAGCGGCGAGATGCGCGCGAGCGCGATCACGAAGCCGACGATGCCGCCGCCGATCAGCGCGATCACGGACAGGCCAATCGTCCACAGCGCGCCCTGGCCGAGGAACATCAGATGATTGATGTTGAGATGTCCGCCCATGGTCATCTCACAACGGCGTGCCGAGCCGGCGCCGGCGCGGAAACAGCGCGAGGCCGAGGCCCCAGAAGCCCGCGCGCATCACCAGCGACAGGATGACGTAGAGCACGGCGACGATGATGTAGGTCTCGAACGCGCGATAGGTGTCCGACTGGATGTAGTTGGCGACGGCGGTGAGTTCTTCCGCCGAGATCTGCGAGCAGACCGAGGAGGCCAGCATCAGCAGCACGAACTGGCTGGTCAGCGCCGGATAGACCTTCTCGATCGCCGGCAGCAGGATGATGTGCCAGTAGATTTGCAGGCGCGACAGGGCCAGTCCTTCGGCGGCCTCGATCTGTCCGCGCGGGATCGCTTCGAAGCCGGCGCGCATGATCTCGGCAGTGTAGGCGCCGACATTGATCGTCAACGCGGCCACCGCCACGGTGAAGGCGGAGAATTTCAGGCCGAGGCTGGCGAGGCCGAAATAGACCAGGAAGATCTGGACCAGCAGCGGCGTGTTGCGGATGGTCTCGACATAGACTTTGCAGGCGCCCGCGATCAGCGAGCTTCGCGAGCCGCGGCCGACGGCCGCGAGCGTGCCGAACAGGGCGCCGAGCACCGTCGCAAAGGCCGCCAACTCCAGCGTCAGCGCCGCGCCGGCCAGAAAATTCGGCCAACGCTCCAGCACCGCGGGAAAGTCGAGTTGGAGGCTCATCGTATCGGCTTCAGCCCGTCACCTGGTTGGTCATGCGGTCATAGACGCGGAACAGCGCTTGATTGCCGTTGCTGCCTTCGCCATGGGCGCGCGCATCGACATATTGGCTGGTGACGAGCGCGGTGCCGGGCAGCGGCACGCTCAGCACCTGTGCGTGCTCCTGCACCAGGCGGAGATCCTTGAGTTGGAGATCGATCCGGAAGCCGGCGGAGACGTCGCCCGCGATCATTGCGGGGCCGAGCTTGTCAAGCATCCAGGACGCGGCGGAGCCGCCGAGCAGAACGCGACGCAGCAGATTGAGATCGATGCCGGAAGCGCGCCCGAGCGCTAGTGCCTCGCAGATCGCCTGGATGTTGATGCCACAGATCAACTGATTGCAGAGTTTCACGGTCTGACCGGCGCCGGCCGCGCCGACATGCGTGATGGTCGTGCCCATCGCGCGGAAGAACGGTTCGGCCTGGGCGAAAGCGGCCGCATCACCGCCGGCCATGATCGAGAGCGCGGCGTTCTTGGCGCCCACCGGCCCACCCGAGACCGGTGCGTCGATGAAGCTGACGCCGGCCTTTTGCAGGTCGGCATGGATGCGGCGGACGGCGACCGGCGAGATCGTGCTCATGTCGACGATCAGCTTGCCGGGCGGGGGAGACTTCAGGAGACCATGTTCGCCGTAAACGGTCGCCTCGACATGAGGCGTGTCGGGCAACATGGTGATGACGATGTCAGCGCCTTGCGCGGCGTCGGCGGGGCTGTTGGCGCCGGCCGCGCCTTCCTTGACGCTGTCGGCCAAGGCTGCTTCGTTGAGATCGAAGACACGAACCGCATGCCCGGCCACCAGGAGGTTGCGCACCATCTCGCGGCCCATCGTGCCGATGCCGATGAAGCCGACATTGCCCTTGTCGTTCCGTCCCATGTCAGTCGTCCGTTTCTTGGTTGATTGGTTTCTTGCTTGTTGGCCTGCCGCGATCAGCCTGAGGCGCTGGTCTTGTCGATGTCGCCGACGACGGCGCGCCTGCGGTATTCGTCGCCGATGGCAAAATGCTTGCGCAGCGTCGCATCTGCTCGCTCGGGGTCGCGCGCGATGATCGCGTCGAAGATGCGCCGGTGGTCGTCGATCAGGTACGTCTTCATCGACGGGAAGGCCTGCACCAGCTCGCGGCGGCTGCGATGCGAATGCGTCAGCAGTCCCGCCAGCGAACCGTGCAGGACCGTCAGCGTTTCCGAATGCGATGCCACGACGATGGCGCGATGGAATTCGAAGTCGGCCATGCCGCCGGCATCCGCCTCGTCGATCGTCTCTCCGATCTTCGCGAGCGCACGCTGCAGGCGTTCGAAATCGGCGATGTTGGCGCGCTCGCAGGCGAGCCGGATCGCCTGACACTCGATCGCGACGCGCGCCTGCATGACGTCATCGAGCATGTCGGCCTGCTGGGCGAGCGCGAAGGTGAAGAAGTCGTTCAGCACTGAGACGTCCGGCTGTGTCACCACAGTGCCGATGCGGTCGCGGATCTCGACGATGCCGAGCACGGTGAGGGCGCGCAGCGCTTCGCGGACGATCGGCCGGCTGACGCCGAGGAGGGTCGCCAGCTCGCGCTCGGAAATCAGGCGGTCGCCGGGCTTGAGCGAGCCCGCAAGCAGGCGTTCGCGCAGGAAGGCGAACACCTTCTCGAACCCTTTTTCGCCCTCAGCGGCCCGCTTCACTTCCATCCCGGTCTCTTTTTGGTCTGATCTTGGTCAGACCAGTAGGCTAACCAGAGCGTCGGCGTCAAGAGCCTTGGTTAATTGCGGGTGTCGCAGGCGCGGCCAATCCGATCGGTTCCCCGGCCGGATCCTTCAAATTTGAGGCGTATTGATCGGAGCGCTCACTCAAAGAACTTGAGGTCCGCGATGCCCGATCATCGTTCTTTCTCCGCCCTCGACCGTCATGCGGCGCTCAGCGGATCCGACAACGGCTTTCCCTGGTATGCGAGCGCGATGCTCGCGGTCGAAGCGAGCGAGGTGGTGCGGCTGCGCTGCGAGAAGCTCAGCCACGGCGACGAGGGCGCCCGGCAGGAGGCCGCGCTGATGGTCAGCGAGAAGATCGCCGCGGCTTTCGAGGCGGCCGCGAGCCTGCTTGCGGGAGCAACGCCGGCCGCCATCGTCCAGCGCTATCGCGAGCACGTGGCCGCGAACGCCAGGCGGCTGTCCGCGAACGAGGCTCCATGACCGAGTTGCGCTGCTGACAGCATGTTGGCAGCAGGGGCAGGCTACGACCATCTCCTGACAAAACGGAGAGCGGGTCCATGCCGATCGAGGCAAGCTGTCATTGCGGTGAGACGGTGTTCGAGGTGACGGAGGTGCCGGCGAGCGTGACGCGCTGCACCTGCTCACTCTGCGTCAAGCGGGGCGCGTTGTGGGCCTATTACACGCCGGCGCAATTTCGCCTGCTGTCGCCGCCGGAAAATGTCGCGACCTATCTCTGGGGCAGCCGCACGGTCAAACATCATTTCTGCGCGAGCTGCGGCTGCGGTACCTATTCGGAGTCGCCGGACTGGTCGACCGGCAAGGCCGATTTCGACAATCCCAAGGTTGCCGTGAACGCGCGGCTGTTCGACGATTTCGATCTCGATGCCGTGCCGGTGAATATGATCGACGGCAGGAATTTGTGGTGAGCATGCAGGGCGCGCGCATGTCCGCTGCGCGTTTGTGACCTTGAGGCGATTTTGAAAAGCTGATTTGGTCCGGCCCCAGAGAAAAAGGGGGGAAGCCACGATGCGTCTTTTTGCGCGAGTGATGCTCGCAATGTGTCTGGCCGTTGCAGCCGGCTTCAACGCGCAGGCGCAGACCAAACCGAAGGTCACGACATCGGGACCTGACTTCCTCAAGGCCGCGCTGTTCGTCGGCAACAGCTTCTTCTACTACAACAACGGCATGCCCGGGCATCTCTCCTTCATGGAGCGCGCGGCTGATGCTGACAACAAGGCGGCGTACCGCAACACCATGGCCACGATCGGCGGCTCCGGCCTCGATTGGCACGACATGGACAACCTGCTGCGGCCGGGCGGCATCGGCGCCTATTCCTTCGACGACCAGAACAACGTCGTCTTCAACAAGCCGGGCAGGCAGTTCGATGCCGTCGTCATGATGGATTGCAGCCAGTGCCCGATCCATCCGCAATTGAAGGACGCGTTCGCGACCTTCGCCAAGAAGGACAGCGAGATCGTCCGTGCCCACGGCATGCGGCCGGTGTTCTTTATGTCCTGGGCCTATGCCGACAAGCCGGAGATGACCGAGGCTCTGGCCGAGGCCTATACGACCGCGGGCAATGCCAACGATGCGCTCGTGATCCCCGCAGGCCTCGCCTTCGCGCGCGTGCGCAAGCTCCAGCCGGAACTCAATCTCTATGCGCCGGACAAGCGGCACCCGAGTCCGGCGGGCACGTACCTCGCAACCTGCGTGACCCTCGCCGCGCTGACCGGGCGCTCGCCGGTCGGCAACTCCTATACGATAGGCTTGGATGCGGAGACCACCCAACTGCTGCAAAAGGCGGCGTGGGATACGGTGCAAGACTATTACGGGCGGTGATCTCGGGTGATCTCGTAGGGTGGGCAAAGCGACTTGTCCACCGTAGCTCGAAGAGCGAAGGCGGAAGCGTGCCCGCCACCTTACTCGCGATAGAAGATGGTGGGCACGGCGCGAGAGCGCCTTTGCCCACCCTACGGCACCGTCAACGCTCCTTCAGCACCACCCACGCCGGCGCGTGATCGCTCGCACCATCTTCGCCGCGCACCTTCTTGTCGACACCTGCCCTGGCCAGCCGCGAGACGAGGGCAGGGCTGAGCAGGAGATGATCGAGCCGCAGGCCGGCATCGCGCGGCCAGCGGTTTCGCTTGTAGTCCCAGAACGTGTAGATGCGCTTGTCCGGATTCAGTTCGCGGATCGCATCACACCAACCCTGTTCAATGAGCGAGGCAAATGCAGCGCGGCTCTTCGGCTGAATCAAGGCATCCTTGTCCCATGACCGCGTCGGATAGATGTCGATCTCATCAGGCGCGACGTTGTAGTCGCCGGCGAGCACCACGGGCAGATCCTGCTTGATGAAGGTCTTGGCGTGGCGCTTGAGCCGCGCGAACCAGTCGAGCTTGTAGTCGAATTTCGGTCCCGGCTGCGGATTGCCGTTCGGCAGGTAAATGCTGGTGACGATGATTCCGCGCACGGCGGCCTCGATGTAGCGGGCTTCGCGATCATCAGGCTTTCCCGGCAAGCGATCGCGCGTGAGAATGGGCTCGGCATTGCGGGCGAGGATGGCGACGCCGTTCCACGTCTTCTGTCCACACCACACCGCGCCGTAGCCGGCCCTTTCGATGGCTGCCGCCGGAAATTCGCCGTCGGCTGCCTTCAGTTCCTGGAGCGCGACGACATCAGGCTTCGCCGCGCTCAGCCAACGCAACAGGTTGGGCAGGCGGCGGTTGACATTGTTGATGTTGAACGTCGCGATCCTCATGGGCCCAACGACTGGAAATCTTCAGAAATGACTCGCAACCGTTGTCATCGGCGTTCCACGATGTATGCTTACAACCCAAAATTGCCGATCGACACGATGGAGGTTTGACGATGACCAAGCTTTGCCTTGCCGTAGTCGTGGCCGCAACCGCATTTTCCGGAGTGGCTCTTGCTGCCGAGAAAATGGAAATCGCCTGTAGGGTGGAATATTTCAAATACTGCCCCAGTGTCGTGCCGGGGGGCGGGCGCATTGTTGCTTGCCTGAACAGGTACAGGAGCCATATCGGCAACGCGTGCAAAGAGAGCATGGATGCGTGGGTTATCGATAACAAGGTGCGCGGATAATCGAGCGCGATGAGATCGACGAAGCGTCATCGCCCCTAGCGACATCAGGCTTCGCCGCGCGGTCGTAGGACAGATTCGGTTGACGTTGAGTGCCGCAATCTTCATGTAGAGATTGCGGCCGCGGTCGTTTGCGCCGCCACCGGAGATCCAAATCCATGTTGAAGTCCAGTCTGAGCCTCGCCATCGTCGCATTCGTCGTCGCGTTCTCCGGTGTCTCGTCGGCACAATCGTCCGATCCACGCGGCGCGTGCAAGGCGGACTATGACAAATTCTGCGCCGGCATCGCGCCCGGTGGCGGCAAGATCATCGCCTGCCTCAACGCCAAGCGCGATCAGCTCAGCGCGTCCTGCAAGACGGCGCTCGACAGCCGGAAGAAGTAAGTCTCGTGTCCCGGACGCGGCGCAGCGTGTGACGCTGCTCCGCAGAGCCGGGACCCAGAAAGCGACAGAGTACGGTGCAAGGAGATGGCCCCGGCTCTGCAGCGCATTGCTGAAGGAGCGCTGCGCCGCGCCCGAAGAACGGTCGCGTCCCTAACTCGGCAGCGGCGGCGGGCTCGCGGGCTGCTCGATCGGCGGCGGGGAGGGCGGCTGCTCGGCCGTCGGCGCGGGCTCCGGCTTGACCAGCGGCTCCACCTCATTGCCGCCCTTGTAGACGCGGGCGTAGCGGTGGCCGAGGCTGGTCAGCACCTCGTAGCCGATCGTACCGAAATGATGCGCGAGCTCGTCGACGGTGATGCCTTCGCCGAGCAGCGTCACCATGTGGCCGCGCCGCGCCGCATTCGGGGCCAGGTCGGTGATGTCGATCGCGATCAGGTCCATCGAAACGCGGCCCGCGACCGGGCAGCGCTTGCCGGCGACAACGACCTCGGCGCCGCGGGTGCCGTCATTGGAGCTGGCGGCGCGGAAATAGCCGTCGGCATAGCCGACCGCGATGATCGCGAGTTTTGTCGGCCGCCGCGCGGTCCAGGTGCCGCCATAGCCGACGGTCTCGCCGCGCTCGACATTGCGGGTTTGCACGATGCGCGCCTTGAGGTCGACCACGGGCTGCATCGGGTTGTCGGCCTCAGGCGTCGGGTTGACGCCGTAGAGCGCTGCGCCCGGCCGCACCAGGTCGAACTGGAAGGGCGCGCCGAGGAAGATTCCGGAGGAATTGGCAAGCGCAGCCGGCACGCCGGAAAATTCGCTGGCGATACTGCGGAAGGTTGCCAGCTGTTTTGCATTCACGGGACTGTTGAGCTGCTCGGCCGAGACCAGATGGCTCATCACCAGCGTGATGCCGTGATCGCCGGCGTTGATGCGGGGGATGATGGCCTGCGCGTCCGCAAGCGTCAGCCCGAGCCGGTTCATGCCGGTGTCGATGTGAACAGCGGCGCCTCCGGTCCAGCCGGTGCGGCGGCAGAACACGTCCCATTCGGCAAGCTCGTTGAGATCGCCGATCACCGGCCGGCAATTGATCCTGGCGTAGTGCTCGCCGGTGTTCTGGAAATAGCCGCCGAGCACGTAGATCGCGGCCTCCGGCACGGCTTCGCGCACAGTGCGCGCTTCCTCGATGGTGGCGACGAAGAAGGTCTTGCAACCGGCCTTGCTAAGGGCCCGCGAGACCTGCGCGGCGCCGCAGCCATAGGCATCGGCCTTGATCACGGCCGAGCATTCGGCCGGCACGGCCGTCTTCTCAAGCTTGCGCCAATTGGCGATGATGGCGTCGAGATCGACGGTGAGCACGCCGCCATAGGCTGCGAGCGCGGCAGCCTGATTGGCCTCCGCGGAGAGGAGGCCGGATTGCGGGATCATTTTCGGGTCGGACGCCATTGTCATGGCGCCGTTTTACGCAAGAGGCCGGTCTGGTTCAAGGAACTCAGTAGTCGTTGCCGCTGCGAACCGGCAACTGACTGTCAGGCGCGAGGTCGCCGAACCTGGTGACCGAGGCTTCGAACGCCAAATCGACGGTGCCGGTCGGGCCGTGGCGCTGCTTGCCGATGATGACCTCGGCTTTTCCGTGCGCAAGACTCATGTCAAGCTGCCACTTCTCGTGTTCAGGCGTGCCTGGGCGGGGCTCCTTCATCGCGAGGTAATATTCCTCGCGGTAAACGAACAGGACGACGTCGGCGTCCTGCTCGATTGATCCGGATTCACGCAAGTCGGAGAGCTGCGGCCGTTTGTCGTCGCGGGATTCGACTTGGCGTGAGAGCTGGGACAGCGCGATCACGGGAACGTTGAGCTCCTTGGCCAGCGCCTTCAGGCTGGTCGTGATCTCCGTGATTTCCTGTACTCGGTTGTCACTCCGCTTGCCGGATCCGGAGAGCAACTGGATGTAGTCGATCACGAGGAGATCGAGGCCCTTCTGCCGCTTCAGCCGGCGCGCGCGTGCCATCAGCTGCGCGATCGACAGGCCGCCGGTCGCGTCGACATAGAACGGCAGCGACTGCAGCTCGATCGAGACTTCCCGGATCTTGTCGAAATCGGCTTCCGAGATGCCGCCGCGGCGGATGTGGGAGGAGGGAATGCCGGTGCGCTCGGCGACGATACGCGTGGCGAGCTGGTCGGCCGACATTTCGCAGGAGAAGAAGCCGATCACGCCGCCATTGGCGGCCTTCATGGTGCCGTCAGCCTGGACCTCGCCGACATAGGCCTTGGCGACGTTGTAGGCGACGTTGGTCGCCAGCGAAGTCTTGCCCATGCCCGGGCGTCCGGCCACAATGATGAGGTCGGAGTGCTGGAGGCCGCCCATCTTGGTGTCGAGGTCGCGCATGCCGGTCGAGATGCCGGACAGCTTTCCATCGCGCTGGAACGCTTTGGCCGCGAGATCGACCGCGACCGCCAACGCCTGCGAGAATTTCTGGAAGCCGCCGTCATAACGGCCGGATTCGGCGAGTTCGTACAGGCGGCGCTCGGCGTCCTCGATCTGCGCCCGCGGTGCGAAGTCGACCGGCGCGTCATAGGCGACATTGACCATGTCCTCGCCGATGCCGATCAGGTCGCGTCGCAGCGCCAGATCATAGATGGTGCGGCCGTAGTCCTGGGCGTTGATGATGGTGGTCGCTTCCGCCGCGAGCCGCGCCAGATATTGCCCGATGGTCATGCCGCCGACATCGGTGTCGGCCGGGAGGAACGTCTTCAGCGTGACGGGCGTGGCGATCTTGCCCATCCGGATCAGGCTGCTGGCCGTCTCGTAGATGGTCTGATGCAGCGGCTCGAAATAATGCTTCGGCTCGAGGAAGTCGGAGACGCGGTAGAAGGCGTCGTTGTTGACCAGGATCGCGCCGAGAAGGCTCTGTTCCGCCTCGATATTATGCGGCGCGCTCCGATACGCCGGAGTTCCGGGCTCGGGCGCGAGTTTGAGGACGTTCGAATCAGTCAGGGCCATGGTCGAGCGTTAGCAATTTTCTGGGGCGGATACGGGGCCGGGATAAAGCGCCGCCTCAGGCCAAAGCGGAAGCAAAAGCTGACCGCTATCAACCGCTCAGTTAAAATGGTGGATGATTGGCAGCCGCGGCACGCGCCGCGCTTGACGGTTTTTGCGGAACTCGCCCGTCCCGGAAGCGGCCGTGACCGCCCCACGGAAAACTCCGGGTGACATGAACCTAATGGATTGGCGCGCAGACGTATCAAGAAGCGCGCGAAATGACGCACGCCGGGAGCTTTGGGCTCGGATTCAGACCAGCAGGAGGTAGACCAGCGCAACCAGGGCCGCTCCGACGCCGGTGGCGATCAGGGCGTAATCGGTGCGGAGGTCGTCCTGCACGTCGAATGAGGTTTGGGTCCGCTTGCTCATGGCGACGGTCTAAGCCGGGCCCGACGAGACTTATGTGAAACAGATCACATCTCCCCGGATTCTTTCGGGGTACGACCCGGAACAGGAAGGCGGGCGGGGGGTTGTCTCCCGCCACCAGGGAACGAGGCGAGCGATGCGGCCAGAACGGCAGCAGAATTGGCGAAGCGAGGCGGCCAGCCGGCTTTGGCTGTCGTGCCTCATCGCGGCCATGCAGCACGCCGAGCGGCCCGAAGTGCGGCGCGAGCCGGTCTCGCCCGAGACTCTTGCGGAGCTGAGGGCGCAGCTGGCGTTAACAGCCTCTTTCCGATCGTCCCAGATCTCGACCCTGCGTCATTAGGATTCATTCACCAACCAGCGTCAGGCCCGGGTTCGGCGTTGCCTTCGCGCGCACGATGACGGGTGTCTGCGGCGTCGTGACTTTGCGACGATGTGCCGCTTCCGACAGGCGACGCGTCGTCTCACGAGGCCACCGGCACTCGAACGAGCTGCAGCGCTATTGCGCTGTGATCACAGCCGATATTCCAAAAGCGCTTAATCACATCCTTGCGTATGGAGGCTGCTTCCATTCGCGGCTCAATCCGCTAAAAGGTGACCCGCCGCCGCGCCTTATGCCGGCTGCATTCGCGTAAATTCAATGGAGATGATGGGAATGTCGAGCCGAGCGCTCAGCCTCGCGACGGTATTGCTTCTGATCGGCTTCGGCGCGACCGATACCGTCCTTGCGCAGGCGACGAACCTCGAGGCCGGCAAGGCCCCATCCCAGCTTTTCGCGCAGACCTGCAGTGCCTGCCACAAGAGCCCGCGCGGCCTGTTGAAGACGGTGGCGCCGGGCTCGCTGCCAGGCTTCTTGCGCCAGCACTACACGACCAGCTCCGACATGGCCGGCGTGCTCGCGTCCTATCTCGTCTCCAACGGTGCCACCGACACCCGCTACCAGGCCAAGGACGGCAAGGACAAAAAGGACGGCGCCAAGGAGAAGGAAGCCAATACCGCGCCGGACCATCAGGGGCGCCGCCAGCGCTCCCAGGACGCAGCCAAGCCGGACGGCGAGGCTGCCGCTCCCGCGTCCGAGGGGGCGCGTCAGAAGCGCGCGGCACGGCCACCCGAGGAGGGATCGAAGGAAGGTGCGAGGCCCGAGGGCCAGGCAGCGCCCGAGGGACGCAAAGCTAAGCGTCGCGCCAAGCCCGGGACCGAGGAAGCACCGAAGGTCGACGCCGCCGCGCCGGCCATTGAAGACAAGAAGAGCGAGCCGAAGGCCGAGACCAAGCCCGACACGGCCAAGGTCGAGCCCGGCCGTGACGAGGCGAAGCCCGAGAACAAGCCGGCGGAGAAGCCGGCTGAGGCCAGGCCGGATAGTGCCAAGGTCGAGCCGCGCGGCAGCGATACTCCGGCGCTGCGGCCCGATCCGGTACCGCAGGTCACGCCTGCTGCACCGTCTGCCGCCGCGAAGCCCGCCGAGGCCAAGCCGGCGGAGGAGGCTGCTCCCAAGCCGGCCGCGAGCTCCGAACCGGCAGCCAAGCCGCAGGAGCCTGCACCGCCCGCGACCGCTGCGGCCCCGCCCGCGGCGCCAGCCGACTCGTCCGGTCCGCCCACACCGCCGATTTCGCGCTAAGCGAGCCAGATTTTCCGTCGATTTGCGAAGGCCGCACGCATCGTGGCCTTCGCATCGTCTTGACCACAATTGGAGCGTTACTCTAGAGTAATGCTCTAGGAGGCGTCGATGACGACGAGCGTGCGTGACGACCTGTTGGCGGCCGGGCTTTTCGTGTTCGACCGCGTCGGCTTCGAAGCCGCGACGGTGGCAGCGATCCGCGCCCGGGCACGCGCCTCCAACGGTAGCTTCTTTCATGTCTTCGGATCGAAGAAGGAACTGGCCGGTGCGCTGTTCCTGGAGGTGCTGCGGCACTATCACGCCGCGGTGCTGGCCGCGCTCGATCCGATGCCCAGTGCCGGGCAGGGCATCGATCGGTTGATCCGGGCCCATCTCGACTGGGTGGTGTCGAGCCGGCGCGAGGCCCGCTATCTCTTCGAGATATCGCGCAGCGAATGGAGCGAGGACGTCCGCGACGCTCAGCGCGCRCAGAATGCGCGCCTTGCCGAAGGCATCGAGCGCTGGCGCGCGCCGTTGGTTGCCGGTGGCGAGCTTTTGCCGATGACGCCGGTGATGTTCGTCAGCCAGCTCATCGGCCCTGCCCAGATATTCTGCCGCGCCTTTCTCTCGGGACGTGACCGCGCCGATCCGCGCTGCGAAGCCGACACGCTTGTCGCCTGTGCCAACCGTGCGCTTCGCCCGCCCGATCGCATCCACAAGCAATAGGAGAAGCCGCATGCGAGCCGAAGCAGATCCCGAATTCGGTCCGATCGCCGAGCGCATCCACGCCAATGTCGGCCGGCAGGGGTTTATGAACCTGGTGGGMGCCGAGCTCTCGGAATTGTCGCGCGGCACCTGTACGATTGCGGTCGCGCGCCGGCCCGAGCTGCTCCAGCAGCACGGCTTCTTCCATGGCGGCGTCACCGCCTTCCTGGTCGACAACGCCACAACGATCGCAGCGGCGACCTCGCGCGGCCAGCCGGCGTTGACGGCGGAATACAAGCTCAATCTGTTGTCGCCGGCAATCGGCGAGAAACTGATCTGCCGGGCCAGGGTGATCAAGCCGGGCCGCCAGGTTTCGGTGGTCGCGGCCGACGTGTTTTGCGTCAACGACGGTGTCGAGAAGCATACGGCAACTGCGCTCGCCTCGATCGCGATGCTGAGCGAGGACGTCGCCGCGAAAACAAAAAGCCCGGCCGCCTGAGGCGGCCGGGCGTCGCAACCTGCGCGAACGCGGGTCTTACTTCTCGGTCTCGTCCGCAGCCGGCGCCGGCTCGTCGTCCTGCTGGGCTTCCGGATCGAAGAACTCGCCGGCGGCGGCGATCGCTTCGGCGGCCGCATCGCGGTCCTCGTTGCGGGTCGAGATGTCCTCGCCGCGGTTGATGCGCTCGGCCTCGTCCTGGCTGCGCGCAACCGTGACGGAAACCTCGACCTCGACCTCGGGGTGAACGGCGACGGTGATGGTGTGCTTGCCGATGGTCTTGATCGGCGCGTCGAGCTGCACTTGCGGGCGCTCAAGCGAGACACCGTCGGCTTCGAACGCAATGACGACGTCGCGCACCGTGACCGAGCCGAACAGCTGGCCGGCTTCGGAAGCCTGACGGATCACGATGATGTTCTTGCCTTGGATCTTCTCGGCGACCTTGGACGCCTCGCCCTTGGACTGGAGGTTGCGAGCCTCGAGATCGGCCTTCATGCCGTCGTACTTGGCGCGGTTGTCGGCGGTGGCGCGCAGCGCCTTGCCGCGCTTGAGCAGGAAATTGCGGGCATAGCCGTCGCGAACCTTCACGACTTCGCCCATCTGGCCGAGCTTGCTCACGCGTTCCAGCAAAATGACTTCCATATTCGTTCTCCTTTGAAGTGTTGAGTGAGTTGGGTTTTGGGGTTGAACTTAAGAGGTTGGCAGCGGCGGTGGCTGGCGGCTGCGCAGGAAGCGCTCGCGGAAGCCGAACACGGCATCCGCAAGGCCGAGGATCACCATCGCGATGACGGGCCAGCCGAACACCACGACGACGGCATAGGTCGAACCGAGCCAGAAGGTGCGGCTCTTCAGCGCCAGCGTCAGCGTATGCAGCACGGCAAATCCGGTCAGCGCATAGCCCATCATCAGCGCCGCCGTCGTGATCTGCGCGACCATCGCGAGCAACCCGCCGGTGAAGCAGAACGCGAGCGCGATGCAGAGCGCCACCAGCGTCATCGGCGGCAGCTCGGCCGTCATCATGTCCGGCCACGGACGCAGCAGGCGGCCCGATGTCGCCGTTATCTTGCCGCTGAGCCAGAGATTGAGGGTGAGCGTCATCATCGCGACGATGGTGGCGGCGGCCGGAGCGATGAGCACCAGCGCGTCGACGAACTGACCGGCTTCGCCTGACGTCTGCGGGTCGGCGGTGCGGAGCAGGCGCATCAAGCCGCGCCGCAGCGTGCCGGTGATGGTCTCGGCGTCGGTGCCGAGGGTGAGCAGGGCGGCGATCGTGGTCAGCGCGGCGAAGCCCGCGATCCACAGCAGGATGCGGCCGACCGGATACCATTCGAGCTCGGGCTCGGCCGGCGGCTCGGTGGTGGCTTCCGGCGCGACGGGTCCAACCCGCCGGCTGAGCAGGACGAGATGGCCGAGCCACCACGCGGGCAGCGCGACGGTCACGGCAAAGGCGATGCAGTAGGGCAGGCCGAACAGGGCCCCGAGGCCGATCGCAGCTGCGATGCCGCCGAGGCTCGCGCAAAGCGGGCCCCAGCCGATCGAGGCGACCATCAGCGGTAGCGGCGCGAGATAGAACAGGACGAGCGAGATCAGCGCGCCCGATACGATCGAGGCGAACATCAGGGCCGACGCAGCGCCGGCGATCAGAGCTATCAGTCCAAGAGTCATCATCAGCTGTCCCGCTCCCTTCGAGCGGTTAGAGGCATCTTGCCCCAACCATCGGCGACCGGACGACCCGGAAGCCTTATGAAACCAAAAAAGCGCGGCCGGCGGCGATGTCGCCGCCGGCCGAATTCGTCTTAGCGAATGACGTAGGGCAGCAGGCCCAGGAAGCGCGCGCGCTTGATGGCGCGGGCGAGCTCACGCTGCTTCTTGGCCGACACCGCGGTGATGCGGCTCGGCACGATCTTGCCGCGCTCGGAGACGTAGCGCATCAAGAGCTTGGAGTCCTTGTAGTCGATCTTCGGAGCATTTGCGCCCGTGAACGGGCAGCTCTTGCGACGACGGAAAAACGGACGGCGTGCACCAGCTTCAGCCATTGATCTTACTCCGCATCCGGCGTTGTCGTTTCAGCTTCGTCGCGCGGACGGCGCGGACCGCGGTCACCGCGGAAGCCACCACCGTCGCGATCGCCGCCACGGAAACCACCCTCGCGGTCGCCACGGAATCCACCGCCTTCACGATCGCCGCGGAAGCCGCCGCCACGGTCGTCACGCTCGCGGTCACGGTCAGCCTTGCGCATCATCGCCGACGGACCTTCCTCGAGCTCCTCGACGCGAACGCTGAGATAGCGGATCACGTCTTCGCTGATGCGCTCCTGGCGCTCGATCTCGGCAATCGCCGCGGACGGCGCGTCGATGTTGAGCAGCACGAAGTGCGCCTTGCGGTTCTTGTTCATGCGGTAGGTGAGGGAGCGAACGCCCCAATTCTCGGTCTTGGTGACCTTGCCGCCGAGACCCTCGACGATGCCGGTCATCTGCGCAGTCAGCTCTTCGACCTGCTGCGTGCTCGCGTCTTGGCGCGCGAGAAAAACATGCTCATAGAGAGCCATAATGGTCCTTTCCTCATGTTGGCGCATCGCCCGGCGTCAAGCCCTTAAGAGGCCTTCGGAAAGGACTCTGGGATTAAGCTCAGAAGGCGGAAACACGGGACGACGGGCCGACTGGCCCTGCCACACCAAAATCACGAATGATTTGCTGAGACCGTCCGTTCAGCTCCCGGCCGGGGTCTGCGGATGGCGCGCTTATACGGATTTTGGCCGGCTTTGCAAGGTTGGAGGCCGTGCTTTCGGCCCGGATGGTTCCGGTGCGGGCAGCGGGACCGGTCCTCCCGGGCCATACCAGCTTGATTTGTTTGTTTGTATAGCATACAAATAAATCAACGCAGAGGACCCCGATGGCGGAAAAGTCGGTCCATGAGCCGTTCGAGGCGGCTGGCGACCCCAAGCATGCGGCACGGGCCACACGTTCGGCCGGCCGCAAGATGCGGTCGCTGCTGTTGGATGCGGCGAGCCCGCTGTTCAGGGAGCGGGGGCTGTCCGGCACGGCCATCACCGACATCGCCGCCGCCGCGGACGCGTTCCCGAGCCAGATCACCTATTACTTCCGCACCAAGGAGGCGCTGTTCGTCGAATGCGCCTGCCGCGAGCTGCTGTATCTGGCGCGGGCGACGGAGCAGGCGGCGCTGAAAGCGCGCACGCCGCGGGACTACACCCGTGCGCTGGCCGAGACCGTGACGGCGAGCGATTCGGTCGCCTTCTTCGCCGAGGCGCTGACGCTGACCCGGCGGCGCCAGGATCTTGCGCCGCTGGTCGAGCGCACCATCGAGCGCCTGCACGGTGAAGGCGCACGCGCCTATGCGAGCCAGGTCGCGCGGCACGGCTGGCGCTCCCTGCGTGCGCCCGACGAAAGCTCGCGGCGGTTCTGGGCCGTCGCCATCGGCGTCATTCTCGAGGGGTACGCGATGGGCCGGTCGCCGGATGAATTGTGCGCCGAGATGCTGCGTGTGCTCGGCGAGCAGGCGAAATCAGCCAGCGACACGGCGCGGCTCCGTCTGGTCGACGAGCGCGACGCATCTGGCAGTTCAAATGAGGAGGGTTAGGCCATGACCGCACTTCGCATGCGTGCCCGCGATTTGCTGACCGACGACCAGCTCGCCGACGTGCGCCAGCGCGTGACCTGGAAAGGCGTCGCGCTGATCGCCCACGCCTGGGCACTCATTGTCGCAGCGATCGCGTTGGTCGCGTGGTGGCCCAACCCGATCACCTACATTCTCGCCGTAGCCATCATCGGTTCGCGCCAGCTCGGGCTCGCGATCCTGATGCATGACGGCGCGCATGGCTGCCTGTCCGCTGACGAGAAGACCAATCTGGCCCTGAGCCAATGGTTCTGTGCCTATCCTCTCTTCGCGGAGACGCGCAGCTATCGGCGCTACCACCTTCAGCATCACGCGCGCACCCAGCAGGAGGACGACCCCGATCTCGTGCTGTCGGCGCCGTTTCCGATCACCAGGCTGAGCTATCGTCGCAAATTCATTCGCGACATCACCGGGCAGACCGGCTACCAGCAGCGCAAGGCGCAACTGCTCAATGCGCTCGGGCCGAAGGACTGGACGTTGCGGCAGCGCGCGGCGCATTTCTGGGAGAAACTCGGCCCGCAATGTCTCGCCAACGCCGCGATGTTCGCAGCGCTCGCGGCAGCCGGCGTATGGTGGGCCTATCCGCTGCTATGGCTGGTGCCGCTATTGACCTGGATGATGGTCATCACCCGTATCCGCAACATCGCCGAACACGCCGTCGTGCCCGACAGCAGCGATCCCTTGCGCAACACCCGCACCACGCATGCGAATTTCCTCGAGCGGCTGTTCATCGCGCCGTACTACGTGAACTATCACCTCGAGCATCATCTCTTGTTCTACGTGCCCTGCTACAATCTGCCGAAGGTGCATCGGCTGCTGAGTGCGAGCCGGCACGCAGATCGCATGGAGGTGCAGCCGGGCTACGCCGCGGTGCTGCGGCTGGCGACCGCGAAGCCGGACCGGGATGACCGGCCGGGGCAACTCGTGAACAGCGCGCGCCGCGCGCAGGCAGGGGCGGCGGTCGACGCCAATCAGACCAATGGTGGATTTTAGGGCCAGCATTCCCCGTTGAATCCCGGGCGAAGTTCCTATCTTGGCTTGACATTCCGGCCCCGGACAGTGTCTACGGCCCCCTTTGGAGCATGATCCGGAACCATGGCCTAAGGCCGTGCGTCATCGGCTGCCGGTTCTCGCAGGGATCACGCCCGACAAGCAGGGAGCGCCGATGACGGCAGCATTCACATTTCCAGGGCAGGGGTCCCAGGCGGTTGGCATGGGCAAGGCCCTGGCCGACGCCTTTCCGGTGGCGCGCGCCGTGTTCGACGAGATCGATGCCGCGCTTGGGGAGAAGCTGACGGCGATCATCTGGGATGGTCCTGCAGAAACGCTCCAGCTTACAGAGAACGCCCAGCCGGCGCTGATGGCGGTATCTGTCGCCACCCTGCGCGTGCTGGAGGCCGAAGCCGGGTTTTCCGTGGGACGGGACGCGGCCTTCGTCGCCGGCCACTCGCTCGGTGAATATTCGGCGCTGGCTGCGGCCGGCAGCCTGACGATCTCGGATACCGCGCGGTTGCTTCGCACCCGCGGTCTCGCAATGCAAAAAGCCGTGCCGGTCGGCGCCGGCGCGATGGCCGCTCTCCTTGGTCTCGACTACGAGGCCGCCATGGAGGTCGCAGGCGAGGCGGCACAGGGCCAGGTCTGCCAGGCCGCCAACGACAATGGTGGCGGGCAGGTTGTCGTCTCCGGCGACAAGGCTGCGGTCGATCGCGCCGTCGAGATTGCCAAGACCAAGGGTGCCAAGCGCGCAATGCTGCTGCCGGTGTCCGCACCGTTCCATTGCAAGTTGATGCAGCCCGCCGCCGACGCCATGGCGGAGGCGCTGGCGAAGGTCACGATCAAGGCGCCGGCGGCGCCGCTGGTGTCGAACGTGCTGGCGAGCGCCATCACCGATCCCGACGAGATCCGTCGCCGCCTGGTCGAGCAAGTCACCGGCACAGTGCGCTGGCGCGAGTCGGTTGCCTATATGGCAGGGCAGGGCGTCAACCGCTTCTTCGAGATCGGCGCTGGCAAGGTGCTGTCTGGTCTCGTCAAGCGCATTGCGGACGGCGCTGTCGGCGTGTCGGTCGGTGGTCCCAACGACATTGCCGCCGCCAAGGATGCATTGGCCGCTGCGAAGCAGGCCTAGAGGAGTTTTTCAATGTTCGACCTGACTGGCAAAAAGGCGCTCGTCACCGGCGCGACCGGCGGCATCGGCGGTGCGATCGCGCAGGCGCTGCACGCGCAGGGTGCTACCGTTGCGATTTCCGGAACGCGCAAGGAAGTGCTGGATGAGCTTGCCGGCAAGCTCGGCGAGCGTACCCATGTGCTGCCCTGCAATCTCTCCAAGGCCGACGAGGTCGAGGCGCTGGTGCCCGCTGCGGAAGCCGCGATGGGACAGGTCGACATTCTCGTCGCCAACGCCGGCATCACCCGCGACAATCTCTTCGTCCAGCTCCGTGACGAGGACTGGGAGGAGGTCATCAACATCAATCTGACCTCGACCTTCCGCCTGGCGCGCGCCGCGACCAAGCTGATGATGCGCAAGCGCTTCGGCCGTATCATTGCCATCACGTCGATCGTCGGCGTCACCGGCAATCCCGGGCAGGGCAACTACACGGCATCGAAGGCCGGCCTGATCGGCATGATCAAGACGCTCGGTGCCGAATACGCCAAGCGCGGCGTGACCGCGAACTGCATCGCGCCGGGCTTCATCAAGACGCCGATGACCGATGCGCTCAACGACAAGCAGCGCGAGACGATTCTGGCCAAGGTTCCGGCTGCCCGCCTGGGGACGCCGGAGGACATCGCAGCCGCCGCCGTCTACCTGAGTTCGAACGAAGCGGCCTACGTCACGGGACAAACCATCCACGTCAACGGCGGCATGGCCATGATCTGACGTCTCCTTCCGCACTGCCCACATGGGCGGTGCGGGATGCGGCAAACGGCCGTTTCCGGTGCGAAATGAGGCTTGTAGTCAAGGCAGTTGAAGTATGATAACCGGACGCTCAACGGATGGGCAAAGAACGCCATTGCAGGTTTTTGAAACCCTGTATATTGGCGATGCGGAGCCTTGGCCGTCTCGCCGGGCCTGCATCGGTTAAGATGGGGCCAATCAAAGTTCGTAAGCGAAGGCAGTCAACGACCACGACGGCTCGTATCGTCCCGGGGGGTCGGGTCTACAGGGAACAACACGAGGTTATGCAATGAGTGACATTGGCGAGCGGGTTAAGAAGATCGTGGTCGAACACCTTGGTGTTGAACCCGAGAAGGTTGTCGACGCTGCGAGCTTCATCGACGACCTCGGCGCCGACAGTCTGGACACCGTCGAGCTGGTGATGGCGTTCGAAGAAGAATTCGGTTGCGAGATTCCGGACRACGCCGCGGAGACGATTCTCACCGTCGGCGACGCCACGAAGTTTCTCGAGAAGAACGCGAAGAGCTAAGGCTCTTCATTTTCGCGGGGACAACATTGAAACCGGACGGGCCGCTGACCAGCGGTCAGCCGGTTTCTTGTTATTGGCCGTGAATCTTTCGATGCGGAGTTTTCGAATATGAGGCGGGTTGTCGTCACTGGTCTCGGCATGGTGTCGCCGCTCGGCTGCGGCGTCGAACCGACCTGGAAACGCATCCTCAACGGCGAAAGCGGCGCACGCAGGATCGAGAGCTTCGATGTCTCCGATCTTCAGACCAAATACGCCTGCACCGTCGTGCGCGGCGACGGCACGAACGATACTTTCAATCCCGATACCTGGATGGAGCCGAAGGACCAGCGCAAGGTCGACGACTTCATCATCTTCGGCATGGCCGCAGCCGGCCAGGCGCTCGATGATGCCAACTGGCATCCCGAGACCGAAGAGGACAAGTGTGCGACCGGCACCATGATCGGTTCCGGCATCGGCGGCCTCACCGGCATTGCCGAAACCGCGATCCTCCTGAAGGAGCGCGGACCGCGCCGGGTGTCGCCGTTCTTCATTCCGGGCCGCCTMATCAATCTTGCCTCCGGCTACGTCTCGATCGCGCACGGCCTGAAGGGGCCCAACCATTCGGTGGTCACGGCCTGTTCGACCGGTGCACATGCGGTCGGCGACGCCGCCCGTCTGATTGCGCTGGGCGATGCCGACGTCATGGTTGCCGGCGGCGCCGAGTCGCCGATCAGCCGGATCGGCATTGCCGGCTTCAATGCCGCGCGCGCGCTCTCGACCGGCTTCAACGAAACGCCCGAGAAGGCATCGCGCCCCTACGACAAGGACCGCGACGGCTTCGTGATGGGCGAGGGCGCCGGCGTCCTCGTCCTGGAAGAACTCGAGCACGCTCAGCGTCGCAGCGCCAAGATCTACGCCGAGGTGATCGGCTACGGTCTTTCGGGCGATGCCTATCACATCACCTCGCCGTCGCCCGATGGCGATGGCGGCTTCCGCAGCATGGCGGCAGCGCTCAAGCGCGCCGGCCTCACGGCATCCGATCTCGACTACATCAACGCCCACGGCACCTCGACACCGCTCGGCGACGAGATCGAGCTCGGTGCGGTCGAGCGGCTGCTCGGCAACGCCGCTTCCAAGGTCGCGATGTCCTCGACCAAATCCTCGACCGGCCATCTCCTTGGTGCCGCCGGCGCGATCGAGGCGATCTTCGCCATTCTCGCGATTCGCGATAATGTCGTGCCGCCGACCATCAATCTGGACAATCCGTCGGTGGAGACTGCGATCGATCTCGTGCCGCACATTGCGAAGCAGCGCGAGGTCAACGTCGCGTTGTCGAATTCTTTTGGTTTTGGCGGTACCAACGCGTCGGTGATCTTCCGCCGTCTGGTTCATTAGTTTGCGTTTGAAACGAATCCACCGTTTTGCCGTATTCAGCGATAGTCATACCCCGTGGGCGCGTGCATTGGCTCGACAAGCGATTGTCTGGCCGCGATTGAACCGGCAGGATTCAGGTTGCTTCGATGAGTGAAAGGCCGCCCATTTCGCCCCGGAGTCCGCGGGCAGCGCTGGAGCCCGAGCAGGTTCCGCCGCCGCCGAGGCGATCGGACCGGGCGCGCAATCCCTTCGTGATCGTCGGCAACGCCATCATCACCCTTCTGCTGATCGCCATGCTCGGCGCCGGCGGCGTCTACTATTACGGCCGGCAATTGCTCGAGGCGCCGGGGCCGCTGAAGGAAGACAAGATCGTCAACATCCCGCAGCGGGCCGGCAAGCGCGACATCGCTGAGACGCTGAACCGGGAAGGCGTGGCCGACGTCAATCCGTGGGTGTTCATCGCCAGCGTCGCCGCGCTGAAGGCGAGCTCGGACCTGAAGCCGGGTGAGTATTCGTTCCAGAAGAACGCCTCCTTGCGCGACGTCATCGCCACCATCGTCGAGGGCAAGGTGGTGCAGCATTCCGTCACGATCCCGGAAGGCCTGACCTCCGAGCAGATCGTGGCGCGGCTGTCCGACAACGACATCTTCACCGGCAGCGTCCGCGAATTGCCGCGTGAAGGCACGCTGCTGCCCGAGACCTACAAGTTCCCGCGCGGGACCCCGCGCGATCAGGTGATCCAGCGCATGCAACAGGCGCACAAGCGCGTGCTGGCCGAGATCTGGGAGCGCCGCAGCCAGGACATTCCGGTGAAATCGCCGGAGCAACTGGTGACGCTGGCCTCGATCGTCGAGAAGGAGACCGGCAAGCCGGACGAGCGAAGCCGTGTCGCTGCCGTATTCGCCAACCGGCTCAAGCAGAAAATCAAGCTGCAGTCCGATCCGACCATCATCTACGGCCTTGTCGGCGGCAAGGGTACGCTCGGCCGTCCGATCAAGCGCAGCGAGATCACGCAGCCTTCGCCCTACAACACCTATGTGATCGAGGGACTGCCGCCCGGGCCGATCTCCAACCCCGGCCGCGCCTCGCTGGAAGCCACCGCCAACCCGGCCCGCACCCGCGACCTCTATTTCGTCGCCGACGGCACCGGCGGGCATGCCTTCACCGAAACCTACGACGCGCACCAGAAGAACGTCGCCAAGCTGCGCGCGATGGAGAAGCAGATCCAGAACGACACGGTCGAGCCGGTCGAGGATGCGCAGCCGCCGGCAGCCGCCGCGCCCGGCGCTGCCGCGGATCCGCCGACCGCGACCACGCCGGCGCGGCCCAATCAGCAGAAAAAGCCGCCAGCCGCTCGCCCCGCTGGTCCCGCGCCCGCCCGCCAGGGCGCGGTGCAGCCGTCGCCGCCGGTGGTCCAGCGCTAGGTTCGCGCAGACCTGCCTGCGGGACTTTGCGGATTCCACTTTCCTGCAAAATAGTCTTAAGATTCGCGTGGCCTGATGGGCCTCGCGAATCCTGTGTTTCCGGAGAAATTGACCTGATGGCGCTGTCGTCCATGACCGGCTTTGCCCGAAGCCACGGCGCTAGCGGGCCGTATACGTTCGAATGGGAATTGAAGTCGGTCAACGCCAAGGGCTTTGACCTCAGGGTGCGGTTGCCGCAGGGGTTCGACGAGCTCGAGGCCCACGCCAAGAAGCGCGCCGGCGAGCTTTTGTCGCGCGGCACCGTCTACGCCAATCTCAACGTCAAGCGTGCCAACGCCGCAGCCTCCGTCCGCGTCAACGAGGACGTGCTCAACGCCGTCCTGAAGGCGGCCGCGATGATCGCCGGCAAGGTCGACGCGGTTGCGCCGAGCGTCGACGGCCTGCTCGCCATCAAGGGCGTCGTCGAGGTCGCCGAGCCCGAGGGTGACGAGGAGGAGGACAAGGCCGCGCGTGCCGCGGCCGCGGAGGCCTTCGACAAGGCGCTCGCCGATCTTGTCGAGATGCGCAAGCGCGAGGGCACGTCGCTCGGGCAGATCCTGACCCAGCGGGTCGACGAGGTCGAGGCGCTGGCGAGGAAGGCGGAAGCTGCGCCTGGCCGCAAGCCCGAGGCGATCAAGGCGAGGCTCGCCGAGCAGATCGCGACCCTGCTCGACACCTCCGACCGTTTCGATTCCGACCGCCTGATGCAGGAGGCGATCCTGATCGCCACCAGGGCCGACATCCGCGAGGAGCTCGACCGCATCGCCTCCCACATCGCGCAGGCGCGCGAGCTGATCGGCAAGGGCGGCCCGATCGGCCGCAAGCTCGACTTCCTGGCGCAGGAGTTTCATCGCGAGGTCAACACCTGCTGCTCGAAGTCGAACGACATCGAGCTGACCAATACGGGCCTGGCCATGAAGAACGTGGTCGAGCAATTCCGCGAACAGGTCCAGAATCTGGAGTGATCGATGACGACGGGCGGTCACGGAACTGACGGTGTCGAGCGGCGTGGTTTGATGTTCGTGCTGTCCTCGCCGTCGGGCGCGGGCAAGACGACGCTGTCGCGTCTACTGATCGACCGCATGCCCGGCCTGCGGATGTCGGTCTCCGCGACCACGCGGGCGATGCGGCCGGGCGAGGTCGACGGCCGCGACTACCTGTTCGTCGACAAGGCCAGGTTCGGCGCGATGGTGAAGGGCGACGAGCTGCTGGAATGGGCGACGGTGTTCGACAACAGCTACGGCACGCCGCGTGCGCCGGTCGAGGCGGCGCTGTCGGCCGGGCAGGACGTGCTGTTCGACATCGACTGGCAGGGCACGCAGCAGCTCCGCGAGAAGGCGCGCGCGGACGTCGTCAGCGTCTTCATCTTGCCGCCCTCGGCCGCCGATCTCGAGAAGCGGCTGCATTCGCGCGCGCAGGATTCCGACGAGGTGATCCGCAAGCGCATGAGCCGCGCCAGCCACGAGATGAGCCACTGGGCCGAGTACGACTACATCGTCATCAACCACGCGGTCGACGAGGCGTTTGCCGAAGTGCAGTCGATCCTGAAGGCCGAGCGCCTCAAGCGCGAGCGGCGGACTGGCCTCGTTGGTTTCGTACGAGGTTTGCAAGGCCAGCTTCAAGGTTAGGCTTCGCGAGGCGCGGTCCTTCCTGCGCCAGCCGTTCCAGCATCGCCGTGATCACGTCGACGTCGACGGCATCCTCGATCTGCACATCGTCATCGCGATCGGCCGACCCCTTGTCATTGATGTCGTTGGCCGCGAGCCGGGGGGCCGATGCCTCGATCTCGAACTCTCCGTTGAACATGTTGGCCTCGTCGAGCTCTGCGACCTCGTTGCGGGCTTGGGGCGCCCGCTGATCGACGGCATCGATCGCGTGATCGATCGCCTCGAGCTGCGCGGCTTCGCGCTGAGTGGCTTCGCGTTGGGGGGCTTGGCGACGCGCGGCCGCCTGGGGACGGGCGGCATCGAAATCCACCGGGCGCGGCTGCTGCGCGCGCGGCGCGGCAGTCGGCATCGCCTCCTCGAGCCAGGGTGCGCGGCCGTCGTCGTGCGGCTCCCGATTGTCCCAATTGACGCGACGATCCTGGACGCGGACGCGTCGTCCGCCTGCGAAGCGATAGATGATGCTGGCGAGGAGGCCGGCGAGCGCCAGCGCGCCACCGATCACGAGCAGCAGCGTCTGGAGCGAGCCGGTCGCTTTATCGGTGGTGGCATCTGCTGCGGCAAGCGCGACCGGGGCAGGGGATTTTGACGGCTTCGCGCTCGGCGGTGCCGGCGAGGCGACAGGAGCGGGCGCAGCCTGCGGTGCGGGCGACGGAGCCGCGGCGGAGGCATCGGGCCAGCGCGTGGCGACCGGGGGCTGCTGCGCGTTGCTGTCGGCGGAGGGAGTGGCAGCTTGTTGCATCGGCGCCGGTTTCGCTGGTGCGGGCGCATTCGGCGTCGTCGGCGCGGTATTGCCCTGCGGCGTCAGATATTCGGCGCGTGCGTCCTGCACTGGGTGCTGCTGCTGCGGCGCTGCTGAATCTGCCGTCGGTGCATCGGGCGCAGCCTGCGCGGTCTGCACGGCCTTGGCGCTGTCCTTGCTGCCTTCGGCGCGCAGATACCAGCATTGCCGCTTGCTCCCGCGCTCCAGGCGATAGTACCAATGCTGCCCCTGCGGCGCGACGCCCTTTGGCGAGGCGAGGCAGTCGCTGGCGGCATTTGCCGAGCTCGTTGCCTCCGGCGCATTCTGCGACACGGCGGCCAGTGGTGCGCCGGCGATGATGCTGCCGACAAGCGCAGATATGAACTTCGCGGTGCGGTTGCCCATCCTGGTCTCCCGATTACGCATAACGCAACTCTTTACCTTCCCTTTGTCATCAAAGACTTGGGTGGCAATGAGCCGCAAATCCGGAGAGGATGTGGCTTGAATCGGGCCTGCGCGGCGTTCGTTCCGCTGCGAATTCAGGCGTTTCCGAGGGCTATTGCTTCGCCGAACTCCAGGTTCCGCCGCAGCCGTCGGAGCGGCGCCACGTTCCGGAACCACTGCGGCCCGAGAGCCGGCCTGTGCTGGTGAAGGTCACGCCCTGGCCCTGGCCGAACGTGCTGACCGAGCCGCCCGTGCTGACGGTTCCGCGAACGCCTTCGCCGATGATCTTGCCCGAGCTCACGACGACAGCGCCGCTCGTGCTGCCGCCGCAACCAACGCTGACGACCGCCCAGGCACCGTCGAAACCACCGCCGCCACCTCCACCTCCGCTTCGCCGAGGCGACGAGCGTTCCTCGGTCGCCGGCTTGCTCCGGCGTGAGGGCGCGGCCGGTTCGGCCGAGCGGCCTGAAGAAGTATCCTGGCGCGAGCCGGACAGCGACTTTTCGTCGTTGCCGATCGAGCCGCCGGCGCTGCCGGACTGCGCGAAGGCGGACGACGAGGCGAGGGCGAGGTTGAGGAGGGACGCAAGGGCGATCGTACGGACGACGGCATTGGGCATGAGGAAACAATCCGAAATGAAAAAGGTATCAGCGGCCGGAGCCGTCGGCGCAGACGGATCCGATAATGCGGCAAGCTTTGCCAGCCTTGCCGCATTCGTCAAGCGCGGCATCCCTGGCGTGCTGGATGCTGTCGCGCTGGACCAACGACCAGGATTTGTCTGATATCGCGAACGCGCCGCAGCGGTTGCCGTAGAAGGAGAGCTCGATCGGACATTTGGCGCCGGCGCAATTGCCGCGCGCATCCGCCACCGCCGCGCGCCGCGAGGCGTGGTTCCACGATATGCCCCATTTGCTGCTGTCGGGACCGTACACGATCGAGCCCCACGGCTTCAGATCCTCCATCTTGCGCATCCGCAGCAGCAGGCCTTCGGTTGCCTCGCCCGTCGGCGCCATCGAGATCCGCTGCTGGAGCTTGGTGATCGCACGGGTCAGTCCATCGGGCGTGTCAGGATCGAAATTGAGCTCGTAGAGCCGCTCGCTCAATTCGCTCAGCAGCGCGGCATCGCGCAGCGGCACGCGATCGGGATCGGCGCGCAGCCGATCCGCCGGCAGCGGATCGGGCTGCATCGCGGCGACCTGCGGCGGCGGGCTTTGCGTCGGCGGCACGAAATAGAAGGTGCCGTCGATCGGCGAGGACGACACCCAGGGCTGCTGCGCGCCTGATGTGGCGCGCTTCACGGCGAGGCCGACCTGGTTGAAGGTCTGGAACACGTCGAGGCCCGCGGTCCGGACCGTCGCCGCCAGCGCCTTGGTGTAGGGGCTGTGGCCGTCGCTGCCGTCCTGCGCGACGTTGCCGGGCTGCGTCGCGTAGGAGATCAGCGTGCCCTCCGGCGCGCGCATCTGCGCAAGGCCGCCGTCGGAGGATCGCAGGCCGCGCGAGCCAAACGGGTTGTTGCGGCAGGCGTCGAGGATCACGAGGTTGAGGCGCGTACCCGATCCCTGCATCTGCCGCAGCACGAGGTTGACGTCGGTCATCTGGAAATCGACATCGGCCTCGCGCGTCGGATTGGCGCCGACAGGCACGAGATAGTTGGAGCCGGCGACTTGCACGCCGTGGCCGGCATAATAGAACAGCGCGACGTCGGCGCCCTGGACCTGCCGGCCAAAGCTCTGCACCGCGATATCCATCGCGCCCTTGTCGAGATCGAGCTGGGGTCGCCCGCCGACCAGCGTGAAGCCGAGCGCGCCAAGCGTCTCCGCCATCAGGCTCGCGTCCTTGGACGGGTTGTCGAGCGGCGTGATGTTCTTGTAGGCGGAGTTGCCGACGACCAGCGCAATGCGCTTCTCGGCCGAGGCCGGCGCCGCCCCGGCGACAAGCAGGGCTGCAGCCAGCGCCGCCAGCCCCACGACGCGATTGAAAATCCTCGCGCGCATGAAAACCCCCAAAGCGAAAACTCTTCAAGGCAATGACGCCAATCTACCAGCCCGGCGCCCCGGCGAAAAGCGGTGCGACATTCTGTGCAGGGCAATCGCATGGGAGCGTTGCAGGCCGTCATGCCCGGGCTTGTCCCGGGCATCCACCCCGGGCCACGCACGCCGGAATGATGAGGGATGGATCGGTGTTTACTTCCAGACCCGCGCCAGCGTCAGCGCTAGACACCCCAGCGCAGTGCCGATCAGCCCCACCATCGCGTAGGACTGCGCGAATACGCCGGTCTGGATGAAGACCTGACAGGCGATGGCGATGCAGATCGCGGCCAGCAGCAGGCAGGCGCAGCTGACGATGGTCGACAGATAGCGCATCGCGGTTGCGACGGGCCCTGCGGGTGATGCGGGATCGTTCATGCGGGGATACAACGGCGCGGCCGGCGGCGGTTACTCCGCCGCGGCGTGCACGCAAGAGCATCAGTCGCGGGCGCAGCAATCGACAAGTGCGCGCCAGATGCGGCGAACTTCGATGGTCCGCTGCAGCTCAAGGACGTGGTTCTCGCTTGCATCAGAGGATTTTTCCTCCAGTCGTGATTCACGTGGTGCGATCCAGCGCTCGGATATCGGATCGTACCATTTGCCGAGATCGACCAAGTTCGTGTCTCCTCTCTTCGATCCCCCTGGTCTTTTAGCCCATGCGCCTGTTCGTGGTGTTCTGGGTGATGTTGCCGTGCTCGGCCTGTTCGCGAATGTTCTGCTTCTCGTCGTCGCGATGGCCCTTGGTGGTGTCGAGCGGAATTGACGGCGTGCTGCCGGGACCCTTGTGGCTCTGGTTCTCCGCGGGAACAGGCTTGACCGTTTTCGTCAGCGGCTTCGTCATGGGCTTTGACTCCGTCGTTGCCTCACGAGATGCCAACGCATGGGACATTCGCGGCGTTCCAATTGGTGGTCTGATGTGATCGGTGCGGAGGCGACGGGAAGGGCTGTCAGCGAAACCGCCGTGTCACCATTGCAAGCACGAAGACAGGCTCGCTTCCGTCAAACACGCTGAGCGTCCAGCTGTCGCCGGGGCGCAGCGCATGCTCGACGTCGCGGGAGAGGTGGACGGCTTCGCGCCAGGCGGCATCGTCGTCGAGGAGCGTTTCACCGGTCGTGTCGGTGTGAGGTTGCTGGCCCTCGAAATGAAAGAAGTACCGCGCCATGTCGGGCAATGCGGGCCACGCGAATATGTTCCGGCTGCGCGGATTGTTCTAGCCCGCCGAGCGTCCCAGCACTTCGCGAAAGTGCTTCTTCACCGCGCCGTTGCAGGTGCAGGCGCTTGTCTCGAGTGCCGGCGCATCGAGAATCAGGATGGCGCCGCGGCGGGTCGCGAGGATGCGCCTGGCCTTGAACGTCTGGATGACGCGGCTGGCATAGCTGCGGGAGACGCCGAGCATGCCGGCGAGCTGCTCATGGGTAAGGCGGATTTCGTCGCTGCCGATATGCTCTCGGGCCGCAATGATCCATTTCGCCGCGCGTTGCTCGATCGAATGCGCCGCGTTGCAGGCCGCGGTCTGGAGCAGCTGTGCGAACTGGCAGGCTGCGTAGCGCGAAAAAATCTCATGCATGCTGGGCGATCGCTGCTGCGTCTGCTCGAGCGCGCGCAGCGGCAGGCGGACCAGCGTGCCGCCGACCTTCACGACGACGCGGGAAAAGGCCAGCGACGGGCTGCGGCCTGCGGAAAGACCGACCCCGCCCTCGCGGCCCACCAGGAGACTTTCGACCTCGCGGTCATCCTCAACCGGCACCGCGAACGACACGAACGCAGGGCCGCAGGGGAAGTGGACCACGGAGATGCCGTCGCCGGCGTGATGCAGAACGTGGTTCGCGGCGACCTCGACCGATTGCAGGTGCGGCGCGAGCAGCTCGAAATCCTGGGCGCTGAGCCTTCGCAGCAGATCGTTCCTGGGCCGGCCGGTCACTCTTCTTGTCTCTGGGCTCTTCGTTGGCCGGGAATCGGCGTCTCCAGGAAAAACCCTACGTTTCCGCGCAGGAACCGACAGTTCCAAAGTGAACGCAAGTGCTTGCGGGAAACCGAAAAGTTCGCAGCAGCGAGGCGTCGCGCCGTCCGGCGTTGCCCGCAGGACACGCTGCGAACTTTGTTCTCATCCGGAGAACTACGGAATTTCCAAATGAGCCAGCGCTTGTGGGGCGCCGCGGGCTCTTATCCGAGACGGATCTGGCGTTCGGCCAGGAGGCGGCTTTGGGCCACCTGCTTGCGGTAGGCACCGATCGCCTTGTTGGCGAGCATCAACTGCCGGCGCTCACCGGTCCTGAGCTGCGCTTCGATGGCATCCAGAATGGTGTTGGCGGTCTCGTCCGGAGGTCCGAGCTCGCCGCTCTGCTCCAGGAAGCTCCAGGCGATGAAGAATGCGCTTTCGACGGTGCAACGAATGGACATGCGCTGCCAACGCGGTGTGGTCGCAGCCGTTCCGCGCGGTGACGTGCCTTCAGCGCGCGGGCTGGATTCGCGCTACTTCAGCGAGGTGCTGATCGAGCCGAACTTCAACTTCAACGACGAGCCGAGATTGTCGACCACGGCGATGATCGCGAGCAGCGATGCCGGCTGCGATCAGGCCGTTTTCGATCGCAGTGGCTGCGGTTTCATCGGCCAGGAAGCGGCGGATGGTCTGCATGGCCTCACCAGAATTCCAAAGAGAAAGCTGGCGAGGACTTTAGTTCGCGGCTTGCCGGTTCCCCTATTTGGAACCGGGGCTTGCGTCAATTCCGGGTTAATTCGGCGGAGGAAAGCGCGGCGGCGAGACCTCGTCCCGCCGCCAAGCCTGCCTGGATTTTCCTGCGCATCAGTTCTTCAGCACGATGCGGCCGACGACCTTGCCGGCGCGCAATTCGTCGATCCATTTCTGGACGTCGCCCATCGGCTCCTCGCGCATCGGCGTCGGCTTGATCTTGCCGGCGCGGGCGAGCGCCATCAGCTCCTGGGCTTCCGCGAGCGTGCCGACCATGAAGCCCTCGACGGTCAGGCGCTTGTAGACCCATTGCACCATCGGCAGGGTGAACTGGCCGCCCATCAGGCCGGAGACGACGACCTTGCCGCCGCGCGCGGCGACCGCCACGGCAAAGGCCATCGACTTCTCATTGCCGGCGAAATCGACCACCTCGTCGAAGCCGCCCTCGGTTTCCTTCAGGATGCGCTTGATCACGTCGGGCTCGGACGGATCGTAGGCGACGGCTGCGCCGTTCTTCAGCGCGGTCTCGCGTGCGGCCGGCGAGAGATCGGCCACCGTGATTGGCTGCTTGAACATCGCCTGCGCAAACGACAGGCCCATCATGCCGACGCCGCCAAGGCCGATCAGCAGCAGATTGCGCTGGCGCGGACGGTCGACCAGGCGCTTGAGCGCGCCGTAGGCGGTCACGCCGGAGCACATCAGGGTCGCGGCCTGGTTGACGGGCAGGGGATCGTAGTCGAGCAGGTACTTCGCGTCGGGCACCAGTACGTGGGTGGCGAAGCCGCCATCGATGGAGACGCCGAGGAAGCGCTGCTTCACGCAAAGGTTTTCGTCGCCATTGGCGCAGTCGCGGCACTGGCCGCAGCCGATCCACGGGAACACCGCCTTCTTGGCTCCGACGAGGTTCGCCGGCACGTCCGAGCCGACTTCGTCGACCACGCCCGCGATCTCGTGGCCGAGCGTGAACGGCAGCGTCATGCCGCGCGTGGTGTCGAGCTTCTTGCCGCCGCCGAGATCGGCATAGCCGTCCTGGATGTGCAGGTCGGAATGGCAGAGGCCGCAGCGCTCGATGCGCACCAGCACCTCGCGGTCTTTCGGCTTCGGCGTGTCGACGATGGTCTCGCACAAGGGCGCATCGAACTTGACCAGGGACTGCCGACGCATCAACGCCATATTCCTTCCTCCGAAATTCCTGTTATCCAGCTTGCTTTCGTATATCCGCCAATTCACGCGCCATGGCAACAAAGCCTGATATCGGAATGGTTTCGGCGCGCCGCGTCGCATCGACACCTGCGGCGGCGGCAAGGCGAGCGGGATCCGCTTGAAGCGATTTCAGGCTTTGCCGCAGCATTTTTCGGCGCTGCCCGAAAGCGGCGGCTGCGACCTGTTCGAGCAGCTTGCGATCGCAAGGCAGAGGCTCTGCGCGCGGCACCAGCCGCACGACGGAGGAGGTGACCTTCGGCGGCGGCACGAAGGCGGAGGGCGAAATGTCGAACAGGATCTTCGTCTCGCAGCGCCAGTTGGCGAGCACGCCGAGGCGGCCATAGGCCTCCTCGTCCTCGCGTGCCACGATCCGCTCGCCGACCTCGCGCTGGAACATCAGGACCATCATGTCGTACCAGGGCGGCCAAGGGTCGGTGGTGAGCCAGCCGATCAGGAGCTGGGTCGCAATGTTGTAAGGCAGGTTCGCGACGATCTTGGCTCTTTCGCCATTGAGCAGCGGACGCGGGTCGAAGGTCATGGCATCGCCATGCACGATCTCGAGCCTATCAGGGTAGCGCGCGGAAATATCCTGCAAGGCAGGGATCGCGCGCTCGTCATGCTCGATGGCGATGACGCGTTTGGCGCCGAGCGCGAGCAACGCGCGCGTCAACCCGCCCGGGCCGGGACCGATCTCAACGATGGTGGAGTCCTCGAGCGGCGCGGCGGCACGCGCGATGCGCGCGGTGAGATTGAGGTCGAGCAGGAAGTTCTGCCCCAGCGATTTGCGTGCCGACAGTGCGTGCTGGCGAATGACCTCGCGAAGCGGCGGGAGGTCGTCGATCGCGCTCATCAGCTTTGCGCAGCCGCCATGCGGCTTGCGAGCTTGAGCGCAGCGATCAGGCTTGCCGGATTGGCCTTGGCCGTGCCGGCGATGTCGAACGCGGTGCCGTGATCGGGCGAGGTGCGGATGAAGGGCAGGCCGAGGGTGACATTGACCGCGTCGTCGAAGGCGACCGTCTTGATCGGGATCAGCGCCTGGTCGTGGTACATGCAGACGGCGCAGTCATAGGTGCTTCGCGCGGCTTCGTGAAACATGGTGTCGGCAGGGAGCGGTCCCTTCGCCTCGATGCCGTCGCCGCGCAACGCCTTGAGCGCTGGCGCAATCACGGTCTGCTCCTCGTGGCCGAGCGAGCCGTCCTCTCCGGCATGCGGATTGAGGCCGGAGATCGCGATGCGCGGCCTTTCGATGCCGAAGCGGGATTTCAGCTCGGTCGCGACGATGCGCACGGTCGAGACAATGAGCTCGCTGGTGAGCTGGGCCAGCGCATCGCGCAAGGAGACGTGGATGGTCACGGGCACCACGGCGAGCCGCGGCGACCACAGCATCATCACCGGCTGCGGCACGCGGCCGTTCTCTGCGGCAAGCTCGGCGAGGTATTCGGTGTGGCCGGGATGGCGGAAGCCTGAGCGGTAGAGCACGCTCTTGGCGATCGGGTTGGTGACGACGGCGCTGGCGCGGCCTTCACGGACATCGGTGACCGCCTGCCGGATCGAGGCGAGCGCGGCCGGCGCGCTCGCGTCATCGGGCTTGCCGGGCTCGGCTGTCGCACTCTCACCCGTTGCGACCACGGGCAGGGCCTCGGTGAACGCGGCTGCGGCCTCGCCGGCGCTTACCGAGGCAATCCGGATATCGGCGCCGAGGGCCTTGGCGCGGCGAGCGACGAAGGCCTCGTCGCCGAGCAGATAGAAGGCGGGCAAGTTCAGTTCGCGGCGTCTGAGCCAGGCTGCGATCGTGATGTCGGGGCCGATGCCGGCGGGCTCTCCCAGGGTCAGGGCGAGGGGCTTCGAAGGCTTGATGGAAGGTTCTAAGGCGAAGTTGGCCATCAGCGGTTGCGATATTCGATCATCGCCGCTTTCCGGAGATCATCGAGATAGGCCTTCTGGGTCTTCTCGTATTTCTCCGAATACATCTTCTCGCGGACCTCGCGCTTTTTCGGCGTGTCGATCATGGTCGGCTTGCGCGAGCACAGCACGACCATCTCGATGCCCGCCTTGGTGACCTCCGGCGCGGTCAGGTGGCCGATCTGGGTGTCGTCGAGCACCTTGCGAAGCGCCTCGGGCAGTTCCGCGGTGGTCTTGGTGACGGTGTCGCGGATGGTGGCGTTCGGCGTTGAGCGGAACAGCGAATTGGCTTCCTCGCAGCTTCCGACACGCGAGCGATAGGTCTCGGCTTCCTTCTGCCGCGTCTCCAGGAACGCCGGGGACGAGCCGCGCGGCACGATCAGCACGATCGGCTGCATTTTGTACTCGGTGCCCTCGATCTGGAGCTTGTCGCCGGTCTGGGCCTGCACGGCCTGCGCGACGTCACGCTCGCCGACCATCAGCTTCTCCTTGAAGCGGCCGCGTACGAGGCTGGTCCAGACCATCTCGGCCTTCATGCGGCCCTTCAGCGTCTCGGGGCGGACGCCCTTGACCTCGAGCGACTTGGTGAGCTGATCCGGCGTGATGCGCATGCGCTGCGCCATGCCCTCGTAGGACTGGTTGATGTCGGAGATGCCGGGGTCGACGCCGTATTTCTTGCCTTCCTTGAGCTTCACCTTGTCGTCGATCAGCTCGTTGATGACCTCCTGCCGGCTCGGGGTCTTCTGGGTCGTCAGCTGGTCGAGCTTGGAACGCTGCTCGATGTCGAAATCGGTGATCGGGTCGCCGTTGACCATCACGACGATGTTCTGCGCGCGCGACGGCGCGGGCAGGCCGGTGAGGATCAACCCGGCACCGATGGCGAGGAGGAGGCGAAAAACAGGCAATTGGGTCGTCATGATTATCGCTCGCATGTCAGCCGGGATGAGCTCGCTCTCGGGAGAGCCCGGCCGTCATTTCAGACGGTTCATTGGTAGCCGGCGGACGAGCTGGACCCGGTCGAGGTCGCCAGCGTGCGCAGGCCGATCTGGAACATGAACGCGTGGTTCAGTACGGGCGGCGCCGTGCCCGCAGAGTAACTATACGAAGTTACATAGTTCACGCCGAGCACGAAGCAATCGTCGACATAGCCCGCTCCGAGCACATACTGGTTGATCTTGTTGGCCTCGAGGTCCCAGCGCGCCGAGCCGGTCACCACCCAATTGGCCGCGACCTTGATCGAGCCCGAGGTCAGGATGCCCTCGCGCCGCGTCAGATAGCCGAGCTCCGGCTGCTCGGCGTAATTGCCGTACATCATGCTGACCGACCAGCGATTGAAGTTGGCGCGGCCTTCCGCCTCGAAGCGCTGCACGTTCCAGGTCTGCTCGTCCATGCGGGAGCGGACGCTGAACGTGTAGGTGCTGTTGGGTGAGTAGCTGGCGCTCGCCACGTAGTCCGAGCGCGGCTTGTCGAGGCCGGAATCAAGGCCGGTGTTGATGGTGTCCTGGACCGTGTAGGAGTTCAGGCCGAACAGCTGGTAGGACTGGCCGAACAGCACCTTGACGGCGCCGCCCTTGTCGAACTGCGTGGTGGACTGCACGCCGACATTGGCGCGGCCGCCGCCCTCGACGCGGTCGTAACCGGAGAACTTGTCGACGCTGAACAGGTTCGAGGTGTCGAACACCATGCTCTGGGCGTCCTCGTTCGGGAACTTGCCGGCATAGGGCTCGTTCGGCCGGATGATGACCTGCGCGATCGGCTCGATGGTGGTCGAGCCCCAGGGCTGAACGTTGATGAAGGGATAGCGGTATTCGAGGCCGACGGTCGGCATCAGGCGGAACGCCTGGGTGTCGCCGACCGGCAGGTAGTTCGACACGCCCGGCTGGTTGGAGATCGAGGCGTTGATCGCGTCGGCGCGGAGGCTGGCGAACGGTGTCCAGATCTCGCCGAACGGGTCGGTGTAGGACTTGCGCCACTGCGCTTCCGCCGTGAGGCGGGTGTAGGTGCCGGGGACGCCGCGCAGCAGGCACTGCGACGGCGTGCGCGCGAGCGGATCGGCCGACGTCGTCGTGCACAGGCTGTTGGTATTGGCGAGCGTGGTGATCGGATCGAACACCGCGGTGTCACGCGACAGGTTCGTGAAGTTGGTCTTGTAGCTGAACTCGCCGCCGAACACCGGATAGTTGAGCACGTTCGAATAGTCGATCACGGGATAGACGATCGGCACCTGGCTCTGGTTGCCCGAGTAGCTCAGCCAGTACATCGTGCGCGCATCGAAGAAGCTGCGATTGCCGACGCCGGTCAGATAGAGCTGCGACAATGCGTCGGTCGGCAGATACAGGAACGAGCCCAGCGGATCGCGGTATTGCGACAGGCGGTAGTCCGAGAAGAAGTAGTAATCGGACATGACGACGCCGTCCCAGCCCCAGACCCACTTGTCGTTCAGCGCGAACTGACCCTTGGTGTCGACGGCGCCGCGGAACTGGCGGTCGCCGGGCTGGCCGGCGAGTGCGCCGGGGTCGAGTTGGTCGATGCCGTAGACTCGGATCTGGTAGGCGCCGTCCATCAGGCGCTGGCGGTACTCGGCCTGGAACAGCACGCCCTGCCTGGAGGTGATGCGCGGGCTGAAGGTCATGTCCATATCGGGCGCGATCGCCCAGTAGAACGGAACTTCGACGCCGTAGCCGAACGGCGTGTTCGACGTGAAGCCCGGCATCAGGAAGCCGGTCTTGCGCTTCACGGTCGGGTCGGGCGTCGAGAAATAGGGCATGTAGGCGATCGGCACGCCGAAGAATTCGAGCTGTGCCGTCTCGAAATACAGCATCTTCTCCTGCTGGTCGTGGATGATGCGCGCACCCTTGACCTGCCACAGCGGCGGCTTCTTCGGATCGTCCTTACACGGCGCGCAGGCCGTGTAGACGCCGTTCTCGAACACCGTGTAGTTGCCGCTGGAGCGGTCGGCGCGGCTCGCGGCCATGCGGGTCTGGTCGGCGGTGTCCACGCGCAGCGAATCGACGAAACCGTCGCGGTAGTCGTCGGAGAGATCCAGGATCTCGGCATAGGTGATCTTGCCGTCGGCATCCGTCATGCGGACGTTGCCTTCGGCATGCAGCCGCTTGGTCTTCTGGTCGTAGATGACCTTGTCGGCCTCGACGCTCGTGCCGTTGTAGAACAGCTGGACGTTACCGACCGCGGAGACGCGCGAATTGTTGTAGTCGTAGTCGACCTCGGTCGCCTGAACCAGCATCTGGTTGTCGTTGGCGACCTTCGGCGGCTTCGCGCGCGGCGGCAGCGGATTGTAGGTGAAGCTCTGAGCGGAGGCCGGCGTCACGGCGGCAATGTCGATCAGCCCGCCGAGCGACGCCACGGCGGCGACAGCCAGCAGGAGCCTGCGAATGGACAAGCCGCATCCGTTCGCGCGCACCACAGTACGCTGCGTCAAACGAGACACGAGCCCTCGATGGACGGCAGTCACTAACCGTCCTCCTGATACAACAAGGCCAAAAAGCCGGTGAGGCCGCCCACCACCGCGGGCAACCACGCCGCAGCGATCGGATGCATCAACTCAGCCTTGCTCAAGTCTTCAGTCACTTTCGACAAAACGTAGAGCAGAAAGCCTGCGCCCACGCCACTCAAAACCATCTTCTGCACGCCGCCCATCCGGAAGAAACGCAACGACACGGAAGCCGCCAGCATCACCATGGCGGCCAGCAAAAACGGCTGTGCCAGGAGCTTGTGATACTGGAGTCGATAGCCGGCTGTCGCGAAGCCCGAGCTCTCCGAGGAGCGGATGTAGCTCGGTAGTTGCCAAAAGGACACAGTCTCGGGTGTGGAAAAGCTGTTGCGGATCTGGGCTTCGGTCAGCGTCGTCGGAATCTCCAACGTCGCCTGGTCGATCGGCGGCGAATCCAGCGAGAAGCGGCGCACCGATTTGAACAGCCAGTGACCGGACTCCAGCGCCGCCTCGCGCGCCTCGATCCGCTCCTTGAAATGCCAGTCCGTATCGAATCGGAACAGGGTCAGGCCGGTCAGCCGGACGCCCTGCTGTTCGCTGCGCGCCGCATTGATGATGACCTGGCCGTCATTGGTGACCTGGTTGAGCCAGAAGCCGGAGGCGTCCTGGATGCCGCCGCCGGGGGCCGAGCCGAACAGCTCGGCTTCCATGCGCTTGGACAGCTCGCGCAGGTTCGCCGACATCGGATTGTAGGCGACGGTCGCGATCACCCCGATCAGGAGCGCGCTGCCGAGAGCCGGCGAGATGAATTGCCATGCGGAGATGCCGGCGGCGCGCGCGACCACGAGCTCGAGCCTGCGGGAGAGGGCGAGATAGCAGGTCATGGCGCCGATCAGCATGCAGAACGGCGTCAGCTTCTCGAGCAATTGCGGGACCCGGAACAGCGAGGTCTCGGCCACCATGATCGCGGAGGCGGATGCGAGTCCTGAGGTCTTGCGCACCATCTCGATGTAGTCGACCAGCACCAGCAGCAGGAAGATGCCCGCGAACACGCCGAGCGCCGCGACGACGAAGCGTCCGGCGAAATAGCGCCCGAGGGTGTTGGTGAGCATGCTCATGCGGCGGCCGGCCGTCTGAACAGCCGCGCGATGCGCGCGTTCGACCTGTTGATGGCCTCCATGAGGCGGGGCGGCGGCTCGACCACGATGCCGCCGATGATCAACCACAGCCCGACGCCGATGGCGCCAAGGACCATCGCGTACTGGAACAGCACCGGGCCAGGCGACTTTACCGCCATCACCGAGCAGGCGAATCCTGCCATGCGCAGGCCGAACACGGCGATCACCGAGCCGCCGATCGAGAAGTTGCGGCTTTGGCGCGTGGTGCGCGGCGCGCCGAGGAAGGCGAAGGTCAGCACGGCAAAGGCGAAGGGATAGATCGGCGCCAGCAGGCTGTCGTGCAGAGCCGAGCGGAACTGGCCGGGAATCTGCTTGTAGACCGGATCGTCCTCGGACGGGGAGAACAGCTCCCAGAGATAGCGCTCGCGGATGCCGAGGGTGACGTCGTGACCCTGGCCCGAGAATTTCGACATGTCGAAGCCGTAGCGGCCGAACGCCACCAGCGCGGGATCGCGCTTGCCGGCCTCGAAGCGCTGCAGATTACCGTCCTTGAGCACCAGGAACGAGCCGTTGTCGTTCTTCACGACCTCGCCATGCTCGGCGACGATCGAGACGCGCTCGTTGGGATCGCGGCGATCGTCGATGAAGATCCCGGCGAGGATGCCACCGGGCTGGCGTTCGCGGATCCGGATCGTCAGGTTCTTGTCGAGCTGGGCGAAGCGGCCGGGCTGGAGGATGTTGGTGAGCACGTCGGCGGTGATCTCGGCGTCCCACTGCTTGATCCGCCGCATGCCGTCGGGGGCGAGATAGGCCGCGATGAAGGCGACCAGCAGCGCCACGACACAGGTGGCGTAGAAGAACGGATAGAACAGCCGGAACGGCGAGAAGCCGGCGGCATTCATCACGATGATCTCGGAATCGGTCGCGAGCTTGTTCAGCGTGTGCGAGATCGCGATCATCAGCGCGATCGGCGAGATGATCAGGACCAGTGCCGGCACGACGAGGCTGGTGATGCCGAGGAAGGTCAGGATGGTCTGACCCTGGCTCGTCATCAGGTCGATGCCGCGCAACGCCTGCGTAATCCAGATCACGCCGGTGAGGCTGACCAGGACCAGCGCAAACGACGCCAGCGTCGTGCGGAAGATATACCTATCGATTGACCCCATGCGCTACCGCACGAATCCCCACCAGCGCCCCAATGCAGGCCGGAAGTCCGGCTGCCCAACCAATCCCCGATCAGGGGATCCCCAAGGTCGGCCAACCACCTCTACCACCGGCTTACTCTCTCACTACCATCCCTTTGATCCATCAACAAAATGGCTGCCCCGTGGCGCCGTCAATATATGGTTAATATTTCCCTCGTTGTGGCCCGGCGGCCACGGGGGTGCTTGGCAGCCACCGCGCCGGTGGCCCATAGTGGGGAAAGTCCAGTGAATCGTCGTTCAGCTCCGGCCCGTGGCCGGGTCCGCCCAGCGACGAAAAGCCCGATGTTTTGAAGGAGTTACCCATGTCCGATGCCATCAAGGTCGGCTTTGTCCCGTTGTCTGCTGCCGCCCGTGGCATCCTGGTCGTGTTCTGCGACGACACTCTGAAGCTCGGTCCGGCGACGGCCAAAGCACTCGGCGGTGCCACTGAGCTGGTCAAGCGGGCGGCCTCCGCCGCCGGCTTCAAGGGCAAAAGCGGCGCCGCGCTGGACATCCTGGCGCCGGAGGGGGTGAAGGCTACCCGCCTGGTCGTGATCGGCGCCGGCAAGGCGGCGAGCCTGAAGGCGAACGACTTCCTCAAATTCGGCGGCGTGGCGGCGGGCAAGCTTTCGGCCGCGGCCGCTGCCATGACCATCGTCGCGGAACTTCCTGATGGCGCCATGACCAGCGAGCAGGCGGTTGCGATCGCCTCGGGCCTGCGGCTGCGCGCCTACAAGTTCGATCGCTACAAGACGAAAAAGAAAGACGGCGAGGAGGGCGGCTTGCGCGCCGACGTCTCGCTTGCGGTCGGCGATGCCACCGCGGCGAAGAAGGCGTTTGCCTCGGCCGGCCATGTCGTCGACGGCGTGATCATCGCGCGCGATCTCGTCAACGAGCCGCCGAACGTGCTTTTCCCCGAGGAGTTCGCGCGCCGCGCGGGCCTGCTCCGCAAGCTCGGCGTCAAGGTCGAGGTGCTCGACGTCAGGGCGATGGACAAGCTCGGCATGGGCGCGCTGCTCGGCGTCGGCCAGGGTTCGTCACGGCCGAGCCGGACCGTGATCATGCGCTGGGACGGCGGCAAGAAGGGCGAGGCACCGGTCGCCTTTGTCGGCAAGGGCGTCTGCTTCGACACCGGCGGTATTTCGATCAAGCCGGCCGGCAGCATGGAAGATATGAAGGGCGACATGGGCGGTGCCGCCTGCGTCGTCGGCCTGATGCATGCGCTCGCCGCGCGCAAGGCCAAGGCCAACGTAGTCGGCGCCATCGGCCTCGTCGAGAACATGCCCGACGGCAATGCGCAGCGGCCGGGCGACATCGTCACCTCGATGTCGGGCCAGACCATCGAGATCATCAACACCGACGCCGAAGGCCGCCTCGTGCTCGCCGACGTTCTCTGGTACGTCGCGAAAAAGACCAAGCCGAAATTCATGGTGGATCTGGCGACGCTGACCGGCGCGATCATGGTCGCGCTCGGCACCGAGCATGCCGGCATGTTCTCCAACAATGACGAACTCGCCGACCGTCTGCTCGCGGCCGGCATCGAGAGCGGAGAGAAAGTCTGGCGCATGCCGCTCGGCCCCGAATACGACAAGCTGATCGATTCCCAGTTCGCCGACATGAAGAACACCGGCGGCCGCCATGGCGGCTCGATCACCGCGGCGCAGTTCCTGCAGCGCTTCGTCGACGGCACGCCGTGGGCGCATCTCGACATCGCCGGCACGGCGATGGGCGCGCCGAAGACCGACATCAACCAGAGCTGGGGAAGCGGCTACGGTGTCCGTTTGCTCGACCGTCTGGTCGCCGACCACTACGAGCGCAAATGATCTGAGATGACCGAAGTCCTTTTCTACCATCTGCAAAACATGACGGTGGAGAACGTGTTGCCGCCGCTTCTCGAGAAATCGCTCGAGCGCGGCTGGCGCGTCGTGGTGCAGTCGACCTCGCCGGAGCGTGCCGACGCGCTCGACGCGCACCTATGGACCTATCGCGACGATTCGTTCCTGCCGCACGCGACATGGCGCGTGAACGATGCCGCCGATCAGCCGATCGTGCTGGCGATCGAGGAGGACAATCCCAACGGCGCCAATGTCCGCTTCCTGGTCGACAACGCCGCGCTGCCGCAGGACGTGCAGGGCTATGAACGCATGGTGCTGCTGTTCAACGGCGACGATCCGGATGCGCTGGCGTTTGCCCGGAGCGCCTGGACGGATTGCAAGGCTCGGGGATTTGATGTCACCTATTGGCAGGCCGACGAACGGGGCCGTTGGCAGCGCCGGAATTAGCGGTCGTCTGCAATTAATGATAATTTGCACTTTTCGGGCGATGCTGGCTTTTGTCACCTTCGTGCCGCAAAGTGATGTTGGGACAATCGCTTAGGGCCGGTCCTTCATGCGGGGAATTTAGTTTATCGTGCGACATCAAAAGCTTCCCAGCTCGCTCATAGTTGCGTTGGCTGCCGTAGCACCGCTGCTCGCGGGCTGCTCGGGGACCGACCTGTTGTCCAAGGATGCCCAGTGGTTCAACACGCCGAGCCGCCTGTTCATCAAGAGCATCTCAATCGAATCGCCGCCGTTGACCCCCGACAAGCCCGTGACGGCCGAGGATCTGGTCAGCGCCGACGGCGCCTGTCCCGGCATGACGCCGCCCCCCGGGCCGGCCGACGCCAATGCTTCGTCGACGGCGCCGGCGCCCATGGGCGGCACGGTCGCGCTCGGCCACACCGAATGCGACGTGGTGCGCGGCATCGGGGCGCCCTCGACCGTCAATCTCTCCAGTGATGCCGCCGGCCGGCGCGTTGCCGTCGTCACCTGGAGCACAGGTCCGCGCGCGGGCATCTACACCTTCACGTCCGGCCGTCTGTCCTCGATCGAGGGCACGCCGGAAGCGCCTGTCATGCCGAAGGCGACCAAGCCGAAGCCGAAGAAGAAGTCGGCGTAAGGCGAACTCTCGCGTCCCGGACGCGCTGCAGCGCCATCAGCGCGTTCACGCGCGTCTTCGACGCGCTATGCGCTGCTGCGCTGAGCCGGGACCCGGTCTCTCTCGATCCAGTCTCTCTCGATCATGAGCCCCGGCTCAGCAGCGCACCACTATCGTGCTGCGCTGTGTCCGGCGCACGAGAGCACCGATCGAATTCGCCATCTCATCAAAACGAATGCGTCGTCGCTTCGAGCTGTGGCTTCTGCGCGTGCATCAATGCGTTGGTGGGATTCGCGCGCGCCTTCGAAAGTCACGCTGCCGTTATACGTGATCGGCAATTCGTGATGTGAGAGCGTTTGCATCCGCTGTCGCAACCAGCCCGGAGGAAAACTGGAGGAAATCTCCAGAATAATCACGCGCGTCTAAAGCAGTGCTTCAAGTAAGACATCCGCACCACTGCTACGCATCGAGGGGAGGGGCTAGATCGATCGAAGGAATATTTGAATGTCTACTACCTCTGTTTTCTCCCCGGTTACGGGCCAGCTCACCATTTTCGGCGACAGCGCCAATAACGGCGTCGTGATCAGCCGCGACAAGTCGGGCCGCATTCTCATCAATAACGGGCAGGTGAAGACGATCGGTGGCGATCCCACTGTGGCCAACACCAATGAGATCGACATCTTCGGTCAGGGCGGCGACGACACGATCACCGTTAACGAATCCAACGGCCCGATGCCCGCGGTGCACATTTTCGGCGGCGACGGCAATGACAGGATCACGGGCGGCTCGGGTGCCGATTTGCTGTTTGGGCAGGCCGGCGACGACACGATCAAGGGCGGCGGCGGCAACGATCTGCTGTTCGGCGGCGCGGGGAACGACACGCTGGACGGCGGCAGCGGCGACAACCAGTTGTTCGGCGAAGCGGGCAACGACCTCATGATCTGGAATCCGGGGGGCGGCACCAACCTGTTCGAGGGCGGTGACGGCAACGACACCGCGCAGGTCAACGGAAGCAATGACCCGGAGACGTTCACGATCACGGCGAACGGCACGCGCGTGCGATTCGACGGGACGGGCGCGGCGCCATTTTCGCTCGACATCGGCACGACGGAGAATCTTGTGCTGCACGGCGGCGGCGGCGACGACGTCATCACCGCAAGCAATGGACTCGCCAGCCTGATCTCGCTGACGCTTGACGGCGGCGCCGGCAACGACAGGATCACCGGCGGCGACGGCAACGACCTCCTGATCGGCGGCAGCGGCGACGACATCGTCAATGGCGGACGCGGCAACGACGTCGCGCAATTAGGGACGGGCGACGACACCTTCATCTGGAATCCCGGCGACGGCAGCGACACGGTCGAAGGCGGATCGGGCAACGACAAGCTGCTGTTCAACGGCGCCAACATCAACGAGACCATCGACATCTCGGCCAATGGCGGCAGGGTGCGCTTCACCCGCGACGTCGCCAACATCACGATGGACCTCAACAGCATCGAGCAGATCGAATTCGATGCACGCGGCGGCGCCGACAACATCACCGTCGGCGATCTCTCCGGGACCGGCGTCAAGCAGGTGCTGGTCGATCTCGGAGCCGTTCCCGGCGGCACGCAAGGCGACGGCGCGGCCGACACGGTGACCGTCACCGGCACCAACGGCGGCCAGCACATCGAGGTCACGTCCAACGGGACGACCGTGACGGTGACGGGCCTGCCCGAAGTCGTGACGATCGCGAATGCGGAAGCTGCCAACGACCGGCTGGTGATCCAGGCGCTCGGCGGCAACGACGTCATCGATGCATCGCTACTTGCTGCGGCGATTGGGCTGACCATCGACGGCGGCGCGGGCAACGATACCATCACCGGCAGTCAGGGCGCCGACACCCTGATCGGCGGCGACGGAAACGACAAGGTCAACGGTGGCCGCGGCAACGACGTCGCTCTTCTCGGCGCAGGCGACGACCTCTTCACGTGGAATCCCGGTGATGGTAGCGACACCGTCGAAGGTGGCGCGGGAACGGATACGCTGGTGTTCAACGGCTCCAACGTCGCCGAGAACATGTCGATCTCGGCGAATGGCGGCCGCGCGCTTCTCACCCGCGACGTCGGTGCCATCACCATGGATCTCAACGGCGTCGAGCATGTGCAGATCGCTGCCGCCGGCGGCGCCGACAACATCACCGTCAACGATCTCTCCGGCACCGGCGTCACGCAGGTGGCGATCGACCTCAGTGCCGGCCCCGGCAGCCAGAGTGGCGACGGTGCGGCAGATCGTGTGACCGTGAACGGCACCGCAGGCGATGACAACATCTCGGTCACGACCTCTGGCGGATCGATCGTTGTCAACGGCCTTGCGGCGCAGGTGACCATCGCTCACGCCGATGCCGGTGACGTCCTGACCGTCAACGGCGGAGGCGGTAACGACGTCATCAATGCCTCGTCCATCAAGGCGGGGCAGCCGTTCAGCCTCAACATCAACGGCGGTGACGRCAACGACACCATCACCGGCAGTGCCGGCAATAACATCGTGAACGGCGGCCGTGGCAACGACGTTGCCAATCTCGGCGCCGGCGATGATACCTTCGTCTGGAATCCCGGCGACGGCAGCGACATTGTCGAAGGCGGCAAGGGCACCGATACGCTGCTGTTCAACGGCGCCAACATCAACGAGAACATCAACATCTCGGCCAATGGCGGCCGGGTGCTGTTCACCCGCGATGTTGCTGCCATCGCGATGGACCTCAACGGCGTCGAGCATATCAACTTCAACGCCCTCGGTGGTGCCGACAACATCACGGTCGGCGACCTCTCCGGGACCGGCGTGAATCAGGTCAACCTCGACCTCGGCGCCAATGACGGCGCCGCGGATACGGTGACGATCAACGGAACCAGCGGCAGCGACGTCATCACGGTGACCGAGCACGACGGCATCATTACGGTGTCGGGGCTTGGTCAGGACATCAACATCACCGATGCCGGCACGGGCGACAGGATCGTGATCAACGGGCTCGATGGCGACGACGTCATCACGGCCTCCGGTCTGCACGGCGGCATCCAGCTCGTCGCCAATGGCGGAAATGGCGATGACGTCCTGATCGGCAGCCCCGGCAACGACACGCTCGCGGGCGGTGCGGGTGACGACGTGCTGATCGGTGGCGGCGGACAGGACGTCCTCGACGGTGGCCCCGGCAACAACGTCGTCATCAACGGGGGCGGCGCGATGGCGGCCGCGATGCTGCTCAACCAGGCCATGGCGGCGAACCTTATCCCGGCAGGTGACGGTCACGGCGAGATGCCGTTGCCCGATCCGCACGCGGCGCAGAGCCAGACCCTCGCACCGCCGCAACACGCCTGACACTAGGCTCCGGCCGGGAGAACGCCCATGACCACGAACGCGGTCTCGACCGATACGGGGTTGGACGCGCTGCTCACCCTGCTGCATTTGCAGGGTGTTGCGGCCGACCGCGACCAGCTCAGGCACCGGACCGGAACGGCTATCTTTGGCGCAGCGGAGATCATCCGCTGCGCCAAATCTCTCGGCCTCAAGGCACGAACCTATCGAACGCAGTGGAGTCGTCTATCGGGCAGCCCGCTGCCGGCGATCGCGATACTGCGCGACGGCAGCTTCATGGTCATCGCGAAAGCCTCCGCCGACAAGGTGCTGGTGCAATCGCCGCAGGCCCAGCGCCCGGTGCTGATGGAGCGCGACGAGCTGTGCGCGATCTGGGACGGCGGATTGATTCTGATGGCCCGGCGCGCCGGGCTCTCCGACCTCGGGCGCCATTTCGACATCACCTGGTTCATCGGCGCGATCGGCAAGTACCGGCGGCTGTTCGGCGAGGTGCTGGCCGCCTCGTTCTTCCTCCAGCTCTTTGCGTTGGTCTCGCCGCTGTTCTTCCAGGTCGTGATCGACAAGGTGCTGGTCCACCGCTCGCTGTCCACGCTCGACGTGCTCGTCATCGGTCTCGTCGTCGTCTCGCTGTTCGACACGGTGCTGGGTATCCTGCGCAATTATCTGTTTGCGCATACGACCAACCGCATCGACGTGGAGCTGGGGGCGCGGCTGTTCCACCACCTTCTGGCATTGCCGATGGCCTGGTTTCAGGCGCGGCGCGTCGGTGATTCCGTGGCGCGGGTTCGCGAACTCGAGAACATCCGCAACTTCATCACCAGCTCGTCGCTGACGCTGCTCATCGACCTGTTCTTCACCTCGGTATTCCTGGCGGTGATGTTCGCCTATTCGCCGTTGATGAGCTGCATCGTGCTGGCATCGTTCCCGTTCTACATCGCGATCTCGGCGGTGGCGACGCCGCTGTTTCGCCGCAGGCTGGACGAGAAATTCCGCCGCGGTGCCGAGAACCAGGCTTTTCTGGTCGAGAGCGTCAGCGGCATCGAGACATTGAAGGCGATGGCGGTCGAGCCGCAGATGCAGCGCCGGTGGGAAGAGCAGCTGGCCGGCTATGTCTCGGCGAGCTTCGGTGTCACCAGCCTCGGCAACACCGCAAGCCAGCTCGTGCAGTTCGTCAGCAAGGTCGTGACCGCCGCCATTCTCTATGTCGGCGCGCGCCTCGTGATCGGCGACGCATTGACCGTCGGCGAGCTCGTAGCCTTCAACATTTTTGCGGGGCGCGTTTCGGCGCCCGTGCTGCGGCTGGCCCAGGTCTGGCAGGATTTTCATCAGGCGCGGCTCTCGATCGCGCGGCTTGGCGACATCCTCAACAGCGCGGCAGAGCCGGCTTATTCGGCGGCGCGTGCGGGGCTGCCGCCGATCCGGGGCAATATCCGGTTCGAGCACGTGTCGTTCCGCTACCGGCTCGATGGGCCGGAAATCCTGCATGACGTCTCGTTCGATGTTCCGCCCGGGCAAACCGTCGGCATCGTCGGATCGTCGGGCTCGGGCAAGAGCACGTTCGCCAAGCTGGTGCAGCGGCTCTACGTTCCGCAAGGCGGCCGCGTGCTGATCGACGGAATGGATCTGGTGATGACCGATCCGGCCTGGCTCCGCCGCCAGATCGGCGTGGTGCTCCAGGACAACATGCTGTTCAACCGCTCGGTGCGCGACAACATCGCGCTGGCCGATCCGACCCTGCTGATGGACCGCGTCATGGACGCAGCAAAACTTGCGGGCGCGCATGATTTCATTCTGGAGCTTCCCGAAGGCTACGACACGGTCGTCGGCGAGCGCGGCTCGACGCTCTCGGGCGGGCAGCGCCAGCGCATCGCGATCGCCCGCGCATTGGTGACCAATCCCCGCATCCTGATCTTCGATGAAGCGACCAGCGCGCTCGACTATGAAAGCGAGCGGATCATCCATGAGAACATGAAGGAGATCGCGAGGGGCCGCACCGTTCTGATCATCGCGCATCGGCTGTCCACCGTTCGCGGCGCCGATCGCATCTTCACGCTGGAGCGCGGCCGTCTGGTCGAGGACGGCACGCATGACGCGTTGATCAAGACCGGTGGCCGATACGCGGCCCTGCATCGTCTCCAGGGAGGGATCTATGAGGTCGGCTAGCGCGGCGCCGGCCCCGCGGCCGGAGCAGACCGTCGTTCCCTTCCGGAAAGCGAAGGGGCGGCGCACGGAAGAGATCGCTTTCCTGCCCGCGGCGCTGGAGATTRCCGAGGCACCACCGTCACCGATCGGCCGGGCCATCGCGATCGCCCTGATGCTCCTTGTCTGCGCGGCACTCGCGTGGTCGGCATGGGGCACGATCGATATCGTGGCGTCCGCAACCGGGAAGGTGGTGTCGAGCGGGCGAAGCAAGGTGGTCCAGCCGTTCGAGACCGGGGTGGTGCGCGCCATCCACGTGCAGGACGGGCAGGCGGTCAAATCGGGCGACGTGCTGATCGAGCTCGATCCGACCGTGAATGCCGCGGAGCGCGATCACCTGCACGACGATCTCATGGCCGAACGGCTCAATATGGCGCGTCTCCGCGCCGCACTGGCAAGCGGCGAAGATGCCTCCACCGATCTCGTCCCGCCTGCGGATGCCGATCCCTCGCTGGTCGCGACACAGCGGCAGCTTCTTGCCAATCAGGTCAGCGAGCATCGCGCCAAATTAGCGTCGCTTGCGCGCCAGCAGGCGCAGAAGGAGGCCGAGCATCAGACCATTGCGGCGACGATCCACAAGCTGGATGCGTTGCTCCCCGTCACCCAGCAGCGCGTCGATATCCGCAAGATTCTGATGGAGAAGGAAATCGGCTCGAAGCTGACCTATTACGAGACCCTTCAGCTCCAGATCGAGCAGCAGGAGGAGCTTCGCGTCCAGAGCAGCCATCTGAAGGAAGCCGAGGCAGCCGTCGCCGCGATCCGGGAGACCCGCACCCAGGCCGTGGCGGAGTATCGCAAGAGCCTGTCCGACGAACTCGCCAAGAGCGAGCAGAAAGCCAACGGCGTCGCGCGCGATCTGATCAAGGCGCAGCAGCGCACCCAGCTCCAGCGGCTGACCTCGCCGGTCGACGGCGTGGTGCAGCAGCTTGCGGTCCACACCGTGGGCGGTGTGGTCACGCCCGCGCAATCGCTGCTCGTGATCGTGCCGTCAGATACGCGGCTCGAGGTCGAGGCGATGATCTCCAACCGCGACATCGGCTTCGTCGAGGCCGGACAGGATGCCGCCGTCAAGATCGACACCTTCAACTTCACCCGCTACGGCCTGCTGGAGGGGCGGGTGCTGAGCGTCTCGCAGGACGCCATCATCCGCGATCGTCCGCCGGGGAGCGACCGCGCGCTCGGGACGCAGCGCGACAGCAGCGAGCCCAACGGCCAGGAGCTGAGCTACAGCGCACGCATCTCGCTCGATCGCACGCAAATGCAGGTGGACGATCGCCTCGTCAGCCTGTCACCGGGAATGGCCGTGACAGTGGAGATCAGGACCGGCTCGCGCACCATTTTGAGCTACCTGTTATCGCCATTGCAGCGCTACCGGCACGAGATCATGCGGGAACGCTGATGTTTGCTGATTAAGCCAGGCGTTTCAACGGCTTGGGTGATCTCACCGACGCGCCGGCCGCACCAGCCCCGCTACTGTGCATGGGGTTGTTTTTCAGATTTTGAGTCTAGCCCGCTGCCTCGTCGAACTGCGTGCTCGCCTCCAGCCACTGTTCCTCCGCACGCGCCAGCGCGTCGGCGGCGTTGGCGCGGGCCTTCGACAGTTGCGCGGCCTGCTTGGGATCCCTGGTGAAGATGTCGGGCAGGGCGAGTGCGGTGTCGATCTTGGTGATGATCTCGCTGACGCGGGCGATCTCGCTCTCGGCTTCCGCGATGCGCTTCTTCAGCGAGCCGCGATTGTCCGATCTCGGGCGCTGCGGCTTCTCGCTCGCGGCGCTACGCTCGCGCGGGGCGGGCTCGCCGTTGCGCGCCGACAGCACCAGGCGGCGGTACTCGTCGAGGTCGCCGTCGTAATTGGTCACGGTCCGGTCGGCGACGATCCAGAGTTGGTCGGCGCAGGACTCAATCAGATAGCGGTCGTGCGAAACCATGATGACGGCGCCGGGGAATTCGTTGATCGCCTCCGCAAGCGCAGCGCGGCTGTCGATGTCGAGATGGTTGGTCGGCTCGTCGAGGATGATCATGTTCGGGCCGAAGAAGGTCGCAAGGCCCAGCAGGAGCCGCGCCTTCTCGCCGCCCGAGAGCTTTGCGACCTTGGTATCGGCCGCCTTGCCGGAGAATCCGATGGCGCCGGCGCGTGCGCGCACCTTGGCCTCGGGCGCTTCACCCATAAGCTTGCGGACGTGGTCGTAGGTCGAGGCATCCTCGTTCAATTCGTCGAGCTGGTGCTGGGCGAAATAGGCAATCGAGAGCTTGTCGGCACGCGTCACCTTGCCCGAGAACGGTGCGAGGCGGCCCGCGAGCAGTTTCACCAGCGTCGACTTGCCGTTGCCGTTGGAACCAAGGAGCGCGATGCGGTCGTCATTGTCGACGCGCAAGGTGACGCGGTTAAGCACGGGCGTGTTCGGATCGTAGCCGACCACGACGTTGTCGGCGGCGATGATCGGCGGCGACAGGATTTTCTCCGGCGCGGGAAAGTTGATTTCGCGCACATCCTGGGTGACCAGCGCCGTGATCGGCTTCAGCCGCTCCAGCATTTTTACACGAGATTGCGCCTGGCGGGCTTTCGAGGCTTTCGCCTTGAAGCGGTCGACGAAGGCCTGCAGACGGGCGCGTTCGGCTTCCTGGCGCTTGACCGCTTTGGCATCGAGCAGCTCGCGCATGGCCCGTTGCTCCTCGAAGGAGGAATAGGTGCCTTTGTAGAGCGTGAGCTTGCCGCGCTCCAGATGCAGGATCTGGTCGACCGAGCTTTCCAGGAGGTCGCGGTCATGGCTGATCACGATCACCGTGCGCGGATAATGCGCAAGGTGATCCTCGAGCCACAGCGTGCCTTCGAGGTCGAGATAGTTGGTGGGCTCGTCGAGGAGCAGGAGGTCAGGGGCGGCGAACAGCGTGGCGGCGAGCGCAACGCGCATGCGCCAGCCGCCGGAGAATTCGGCGCAAGGGCGAAGCTGGTCGGTGGCGGAGAAGCCGAGGCCGGAGAGGATCGCGGCGGCACGGCTCGGCGCCGAATGGGCGTCGATGTCGACCAGGCGGGTCTGGATTTCGGCGATCCGGTGCGGGTCGGTCGCGCTCTCCGCTTCGTGAAGCAGCGCGTCGCGTTCGAGGTCGGCCTTGAGCACGACGGAGATCAGGCTCTCGGGCCCGTTCGGGGCCTCCTGCGCGAGGCTGCCGACGCGCCAGCGTGGCGGCAGGGTGACCGTGCCGTGCTCGGCCGCCAGCTCGCCGCGGATCACCTTGAACAGGGTCGACTTGCCGGTGCCGTTGCGCCCGACCATGCCGACGCGCGCGCCGGGCGTGATCTGCACGGAACTCTGGTCAATCAGAAGGCGTCCGGCAAGGCGGATGGAGAGGTCGGTGATAGCAAGCATGCGGCCTTGTCACCGCAAGGCGCGTCGAACGCAACCCGTTTTTGCGTGAGCCTCACGTCAGTGCGAATCGCGGTCGCGCTGCTTCAACTCGTCGAGGAGCTGTTCGAGATGCGTCGGGAGCCGTGGTTCGGGGCGCAGGCTCTGCTGAAGCCGTTCGCCCACGGCATCGCAGATCGAGCGGCTGGTGCGCCGGTCGATCTGTTCGCTGTCATTGGCAAAAAGGCCAGGCATTGTGGGGTTCCGTGTTCTCAAAGTGATGACACGGTACCAAGTCCTTGGCCCCCCAAATGGTTTCGCCGCTCGCGGAGATTGCCCGGCACTCTAGTAAAAATTGCATGAAGCCGGGCAAAGGCCGCCCAAATACAAAGCCCCGGCGCAGGGGAACGCCGGGGCTTCGCTTGGAAGGTACCTGGGGGGCCTAGGTACCTCAGGAAGGTGCTGTCGGGCTCAGTAGCAGCGGTTGATCAGCCGCCAGCGGGGTCCCCAGGGGGTCGGGACCAGCCGGCGCACGTAGCAGCCGCCATAACCGTAGGAGACGGGGCCGCCGGCATAGAAGCGCGGTCCACCCCAGCCGTGATGCCAGCCACCGCCGCCGCCGTGCCAGCCCCACCCGCCATGCCAGTGAGCGGAGGCGGAGGTCGGCGCCAGCGCGGCACCCAGCGCAACCGCGGCGACAGCGGCAAGCGAAAGTTTCCTCAACATGGTGATCTCCTAAAGACTGCCGGCGCGGGGCTATCGCGTCGATGGAAAGGCCGCCGAAACGATCCGCCTAATGATCAGGCTTTGGTTTCGATAGGCCCAACCTTACGCCAGCGAGGCTGAACCAAGCCCTGAACGGAGCCTTCAGATTGGGTTCATCTGGGTGAAATCTCGGTAATCCATGACTAGATCCGGCGGGGCAGCCTGCGGCGAAGCGTCCGGGGGCGGTTTTGGCGGTCGCTTGCCGTCCGGCAAAGGCGCCGATATAAGCCCGGCAACTCCGAACCACCGCTTTCTTCTCAAGGACAAGATTATGGCCATCGAACGCACTTTCTCGATCATCAAGCCCGATGCGACCGCGCGTAACCTGACCGGTGCGGTCAACGCCGTGATCGAGAAGGCGGGCCTGCGCATCGTCGCACAGAAGCGCATCCGCATGACCAAGGAACAGGCCGAGACCTTCTATGCCGTGCACAAGGCGCGCCCGTTCTTCGGCGAGCTCGTCGAGTTCATGACCTCGGGCCCCGTGGTGGTCCAGGTGCTGGAAGCCGAGGGCGCCATTGCCAAGTACCGCGACGCGATGGGTGCGACCGATCCGTCCAAGGCCGCCGACGGCACCATCCGCAAGCTCTACGCAAAGTCGATCGGCGAGAATTCCGCTCACGGCTCGGATGCGCCGGAGACTGCCGCGATCGAAATCGCGCAGTTCTTCTCGGGCAACGAGATCGTCGGCTGATCAGCCGATAGGTTAATATCGACGGGGCGAAAGGACGTATTGTGAACTGGCTCTGGCAGGTCTTCGATCCCGCTACGATCGGGGCATTCTTCACCCAGTTTCGCAACGAGATGGCCGAACCGACCTTCTGGATTGCGGTCGGCAAGATCATCTGGATCAACATCCTGCTCTCCGGCGACAACGCGCTGGTGATTGCGCTCGCCTGCCGCGGACTCAAGCCGCGGCACCGGCTGTGGGGCATGATCTTCGGCGCCGGCGCAGCCGTGCTGCTGCGGATCATCTTCACCGGCATCGTCGCGAGCTTGATGGAGCTGCCGTATCTCAAGCTCGTCGGCGGTCTCGCGCTGATCGTGATCGCGGCGAAGCTCCTGGTGCCGGAGAACGAGGACGAGGAGGGCGTCGAGTCCGCCTCGCATCTGTGGCAGGCGGTGCAGATCGTCGTCGTCGCCGACATCGTCATGAGTCTCGACAACGTCATTGCGGTGGCCGCCGCCGCCAATGGCAGCGTGCCGCTGCTGATCCTCGGCCTTGCCATCAGCGTGCCGCTGATCGTCGCCGGTGCGGCCCTGATCATGGCGCTGCTCGCAAAGCTGCCGGTCCTGGTCTGGGCGGGTGCAGCACTGCTCGGCTGGATCTCGGGCGAGGTGATCGCGACCGATCCCGGCATCGCGCCGAAGCTGCACACGCTGTTCGACGGCCCGCTCGGTGCCTCGCTGGACAGCATGCTCGGCGCGCTTCGCATCCCGCCCCAATTCGCCCATGGCGGCGGAGGCGGCGAATATCTCTGCGCCGCTCTCGGCGTCGTCGTCGTGCTGGTCGTCGGCAGCATCTGGCGCCGGCGCAGCCTGAGCGCGGCCGCGCTGGAGTCCTCCGAGCGCCACGCCAAGGCCTCGGCGGAGTAATCTCCACGGCATGATCTGGTTTTGCTTGCCTCTTCCCGGCGGGGAGAGGTGTTGCGCGCGATCATTCTGACAGCCGCCGTCCCCACTGAACCGGTCATCATAGCTCCGCACGCCGGCGAGCATTGCCGCCTTATGGCGAACTCGCGCGTCAGGCGGTCACGCACAGTGCGGTCCGGCACTTCGTGGGTGACCCACAGCGCTCTCAACCTCTGCGCGATTTAGACTTTGACTTATTATAAACTACTGAAAATAAAGGCGTTTTTATTGACTTGGCGGCTCATGCCGCGGCACGTCGCTCCGGTATTTATTCCTGTCAAACCGGAAGCTGTTGAGAGATGCCTTCGAGAGCCACCTGCCGCCCTGCTGCTATTCTTGCCGCTACCGTCAAATCCCATTCGAAGTTCTCCAGACCGACGGCCTTCGCGGCCTCTCTGGTCTCCATCGCCTTGTTCGGCGACGGCTTCCTTCACCGCACCAGCGCGCAAAGCGCTGCGCCGGAGACGGCGACAGCCTTGCCGGCGGTGACCGTCACTGCCGACGTGCCGAAGCAGCGTGCACGCCCGCGTTTGAACCCAAGTCGAAGGGCGGGCCGTCAAAGCGCGCCCGCGAATGAGCGGGCCAGGATGCAGGCGGAAGCGAAGCCCGCTGCCGCAAGGCCCGGCGCACTCCCGCCCTCCTACCCAGGTGGGCAGGTCGCCCGCGGAGGCCAGATCGGCTTGCTGGGCAACAGGGATTTCATGGACACGCCGTTCAACATCACCAGTTACACGGCGAAGAAGATCGAAGATCAGCAGGCCAGCACGATAGCCGACGTCGTCAGCAACGACCCTTCGGTCCGTTTCACCGGTCAGACCGGCGGCATTCTCGACTCCTTCTTCATCCGCGGCTTTCCGATCGGCGAGGGGAATGTCGGAGAAATTGCCTTCAACGGTGTCTACGGTGTTGCGCCGAACTACCGTGTCTTCACCGACTACGTCGAACGGATCGAGATCATCAAGGGCCCGACCGCGCTGCTTTACGGGATGGCCCCGAACAGCAGCGTCGGGGGCACCATCAATATCGTCCCGAAGCGTGCCTCTGATGTCGATCTCACACGGGTTACGACCGACTACGCGACGAACAGCCAGTTCGGCACGCATCTCGACGTCAGCCGACGGTTCGGCGAGAACCGCGAATTCGGAATTCGCGTCAATGGCAGCTATCACAATGGTGATACGCCGCTGGACAACCAGAACCGGGAGGCGCATGTCGGCGCCGCCGCGTTCGATTATCGCGGTGAGAAATTCAGAGCATCGCTCGACTTCATCGATCAGGAAGAAAAGTTCGACGCGCCCACGAGACCGTTTCTGGTCGCAACAGGCGTAGCTGTCCCGACCGCGCCGGTCGGGAGGCGCAATGTCACGCAGGCCTGGGAATGGGCCAAGGTTCATGACAACTCGCTGCTGGCGCGCGCCGAATACGATGTGACGGATTCCGTGACGGTGTTCGCCGACGGCGGTGGCGGCAGGACCCAGGTCGATCGCTTGTTCGGCACGCCGACGATCCTGAACGCGGCCGGCAACACCACGTCGACACCGGGACGCKTCAAATTCGATATTGACAGGAATGTCGCCGACGCCGGTGTGCGCGCCCGGTTTGAAACCGGCGCGATCAGTCACGCCGTGAGTTTCCAGGGCAGCTACTACACGGATCAGATCTCACGGGGCTCTGTGTCCGGGACGCCGGTTCTGTCCAACATCTATGCGCCGATCGCCCGTCCTGAGCAGCTCGTTGCTGCTCCCGCGACTGTTCCGAAGCTTTCGGATACCGAATTGACCGGCCTTGCGCTGGCTGACACTTTGTCGGTTTTTCAGGAGCGCCTTCAGCTGACCGTCGGCGTGCGCCAGCAGGGGGTGAAGTCCAACAACTTCAATACCACCACGGGAGCGGTCACGTCCTCCTATGACCAGACGGCGCTCACGCCGATGGTCGGCCTCGTCGTCAAGCCCTGGAGCAACGTTTCGCTCTACACCAACTACATCGAAGGGCTCAGCAAGGGCGATGTCGCACCGACGACCGCGAGCAATCAGGGGGAAGTTCTTGCGCCTTACTTCAGCAAGCAGCACGAGGCAGGCGTCAAGGTCGACTTCGGAATGCTGGCCACCACGATCAGCGTGTTCCAGATCACCAAGCCGTCGGGACAATTGGGGGTCGACAAGATCTTCCGGGCCGACGCCGAACAGCGCAATCGCGGCCTGGAGTTCACCGTATTCGGAGAGGTGCAGCCGGGCATACGAGTCCTTGGCGGCGTGACGTTGATCGATGCAGAGCTGACAAAGACAAGCACGCCAACCAATCTCGGCAAGACGCCGATCGGTGTGCCTCAGGTGCAGGCAAACCTGTCCGCCGAATGGGACACGCCGTTCGCACCCGGACTGACGTTGGTCGCAAACACCATCTATACGGGACACCAATATCTGGATGCGGCGAACACGCAGGTCGTTCCGGCCTGGACGAGGCTCGACCTGGGTGCCCGCTACAACACGCGGATCAACAACCGGCCGGTGACGCTGCGGGCCCTGGTTCAGAACGTGTTCGATACCAATTACTGGGCTGGCGTGGCGAGCTTCTCCGCATTGTCGCAAGGTGTCCCGCGAACCCTGCTATTGTCGATGTCGACGGATTTCTGAGGCGGGTCGGCTTTGACGCGTGCAACGGCGATGTTGCCGGCCCCGAACCTCACCGGACGCGCACGGCGCGGGCTTCTGTGGGTTCATCGATGGCTCGGATTGCTCGGCGGCATCGTCGTGGTGCTGATCGGCCTCACGGGAAGCTTCATCGTCTTCTATCGGGAAATCGACGCCGCCCTGAACCCGGCGCTTTACGCTCCCGCCGGTCGGGAACGAGAGGCTACGTTGAGCGAGGTGATGCGCGCGGCCGCGGCAGCGGATCCCGCGCCGATAGCCACGATCCTCGCGCCGGATCGGACCTGGCCGGTCTGGGTCGTGATACATGCGCATGAAACTGCGAAAGGCCGCTACCCGAATCGCTGGACGACCATGGTCGATCCTTCGAACGGGAAGGTGCTCGGGCGGCGTGACTACGTCAACGCGTTCTCCCTTAAGGTTTATCGTCTGCACTACACGCTGCTGCTCTACGAGTGGTGGGGCAAAGAGCTGGTCGGCGTTGCCGGGTTCATGCTGCTCGGCCTGGCCATGTCAGGCGTCATCTTGTGGTGGCCGAGGCCGGGTCGATTCTGGCGATCGGTGTCGGTCCGGAAGGACGTTTCGCTGCTTCGATTTGTTTTCGACGTCCACGGCACGGCCGGCTTTTGGGCGCTGCTCGCGCTCACGGTGATCTCGATGACCGGCGTCGGGATCATTTTTCCCGACGTCGTGCGTCCCATCGTTGGCCTTGTGTCGCAACCGACAGCCGATCCGTCGCCGCGGATCGAAGCGCCGCCCCCGACGGGGACACCGCCGCTATCACCCGACGCGATCATGCGGAGCGCGCAAGCGGCCAAGCCGGGCATGGCGGTTGCCATGCTGAGCCCGCCCACCGAAACGCGCAACACGTGGCGGGTGCAGTTGCGGGCCGCGGGTGCTGATCCCGCGGTACGTGCCCGGGGGGCGATCTGGCTCGATCCATGGAGTGGCGCAGTGGTGCACGATCGCACTTCGGCCGCGATGTCGATGGGGGATCGCTATCTGGCCGAACAGCTCTGGATCCATAACGGCGCGACGTTCGGGCTGATCGGGCGCCTGTTCGTGTTCGCAGCCGGCTTCGCACCTCTCGCCCTGTTCATCAGCGGCGGGATCATGTGGCTCAAGAAACGTCCGGGGAGGATCAGGACCGGCCAGCGGGTCTAAAGCGCGATGAGCTTGGAATGAATCCTTATCGCGCTTTAGGTTGTTGTTTGAGCATGATCTTTTCGGAAAACCGCTGCGCACTTTTCCGGATCATGCTCTAGCGCCGCACGATCGAGCCGGAGCGGCCGATCAGGCGGGCGAGGGCGCGGAAGCGGCTGCCGACGCGGTCGGCGACGAGGTCGACGAGCCGGTGCTCGAAAACCAGCATCAGATTGCGGCCTTGGCTGCGGAAATGCGTGGCCGGCAGCACACCCGGGCGTGCCGCCGAGATCAGATGGGCGACGCGGAACGCCGCGCCCAGCAGACGGGCGCGTTCGAGCTGGGCCGGTGTCAGCAGCTCCTGCATGGTCACCGGCGGCTGGTTCTCCTCGCTCAGGCCGGCATAGCGGTAGAACACGGACAGGCCGACGAAGGCGCGCTCGGTGTGGGTGATTGCGCCGAAATTGCCGTTGACGACCAGGCTCAGCGTCTGCTCGCCGCGATGGTCGGGATGCACGCGCCAGCCGATGTCGGAGAGCAGGCACGCGGTGTGGCGCAAGCGGCGGTCCTCCTCGGTCTCGCGCAGCTTCACCACGCGCGCGAGGCGGTCGGTCCAGGCGATCAGCTCGCGGGCGTGCTTTGCCGAACGCGACAGCAGCTGATTGAGCTCTTCCGCGGCGCAGATCAGCCCGTCCTTGTTGCGCTCGGACTCCGATAGCTTCTCGTGCAAGAGGCCCTCGCGCACGCCGAAGGTCGAGAACACGATGGACTTGGGTTTCGCCACGCGGATGATGTGCTCGAGCACCAGCGCCGCATAGGTGAGGAGCGGGCGCCTGGCATCCGCGACGATCTCGATGTCGGCCAGCATGTCGGCGGCCGCAAGCCGGCGGAGCCGACGCGAAAAGTCCAGCGCTTCAGCTGCGGAAATGGAGTAGCCGTGCATTACCTGGAGCGGATAGCCGCTCTGGATGATGTGGATGCGCGCCAGCGCGCGCCAGGTGCCGCCGACGGCGTAGAAGGTGCGGCCGCGGCCGGCGGTGAGTTGCGGCACCTCGTCGAGCTCCTCGCGCACGATGCGGTCGGCGCGCTTGAGCGATTTGTGCGCGAGGTCCTGGAGCGCGAGGCCACCGAGCGGCAACGTCACGCCGCTGCGCACGCTGTTCTTGCGCACGTCGATCAGCTCGAGCGAGCCGCCGCCGAGATCGCCGACAATGCCGTCGGGATGATGGATGCCGGAGATCACGCCGAGCGCCGACAGCCGCGCCTCGCGCGGGCCCGACAGGATCTCGATCTTCACGGCGCAGATGCGCTCGGCTTTCGCGATGAAGTCGGGGCCGTTGGAGGCGTCACGGCAGGCTGCGGTCGCAATCGCAAACACGCGACCGACCTGCATGACGCGGCACAGGGCCCGGAACCGCTTCAGCGAGGTCAGCGCCTTGTCGACGGCATCGGGCGCAAGCAGGCCCGTGCTCTGCACCTCGCGCCCGAGGCCGCACAGCGTCTTCTCGTTGAAGATCGGAATGAGGCTCCGCGTCAGTCCCTCGTAGACGACGAGACGGACCGAGTTGGAACCGATATCGATGACCGCGACGCTCGAGCCGCGCTTACGCGGCCGCTTCACGTCCTCGATCCCGGATCAAGACTGATGACGTTCATTACGGCGCGTGAGACGGCGCGGCGAGGATTCCTTGAGCGACTTTCCACGGCCAGATAGACTCGGATTTGTCATGAAGTAGTTGTGGACGTTGAAAGGCTCCTCGCCCTTCGCGGTCTTCATACGCGTCGAGGACCCGTCCGGCAACAATTGCCAGCTCTGCTCATTGTCCTTCAGATTCGCGACCATGATCTGTTCGAGAACCTGCTGATGCACCGTGGGATTTTGCAGCGGACACAGCACCTCGACGCGGCGGTCGAGGTTGCGCGGCATCATGTCGGCCGAGGAGATATACACAGCCGCTTTCGCGCTCGGCAGGCCCTGGCCCATGCCGAAACAGTAGATTCGGCCGTGTTCCAGGAAGCGCCCGATGATCGACTTGACGCGGATGTTCTCCGACAGGCCTGGAATGCCGGGCCTGAGGCAGCAGATTCCGCGCACGACGAGCTCGACCTGGACGCCGGCTTGCGAGGCCTCGTAGAGCGCGTCGATGATGTCGGGGTCGACCAGCGCATTCATCTTCATCCAGACCGCGCCGGGTCGGCCATGCCGCGCATGCGCGGTCTCGCCTTGGATGTGCTCGATGATGCGCTTGCGCAACGTCAGCGGCGACACCGCCATCTTTTCCAGATCGCTCGGCGCGGCATAACCGGTGATGAAGTTGAACACGCGCGCCGCGTCGCGGCCGATGGTCGGATCCGAGGTGAAGTAGGAGAGGTCGGTGTAGATACGTGCGGTGACGGGGTGATAGTTGCCGGTGCCGGTGTGGACATAAGTGGTGAGGCCGCCGCCCTCGCGGCGCACCACCATCGAGAGCTTCGCGTGCGTCTTCAGTTCGAGGAAGCCGTAGACGACCTGCACGCCGGCGCGTTCGAGGTCGCGGGCCCAGCGGATGTTGGCCTCCTCGTCGAAGCGCGCCTTCAATTCGATCAGCGCGGTGACGGACTTGCCGGCTTCGGCGGCTTCCGCCAGCGTGCGCACGATCGGCGAATTGTTGGAGGTGCGGTAGAGCGTCTGCTTGATCGCGACGACATCGGGATCGCGGGCGGCCTGCTGCAGGAACTGCACCACCACGTCGAAGGATTCGTAGGGATGATGGACGACGAGGTCCTTCTGCCGGATCGCGGCAAAGATGTCGCCGCCATGCTCGCGCACGCGCTCGGGATGGCGCGGTACGTAAGGGGTGAATTCGAGATCGGGCCGGTCGAGGCGGGTGAGCTGCGAGAGCTCGTTCATGGCGAGCACGCCGTCGACCAGGAAGACCTCGTCGTCGGCGGCCGACAGCGCATGCTGCACGAAGCTGCGCAGCTCCTCCGGCATCTTGCCGTCGATCTCGAGCCGGATCACCGACCCGCGGCGGCGGCGCTTCAGAGCGGTCTCGAACAGGCGGACGAGGTCTTCGGCCTCTTCCTCGATTTCGAGCTCGGAGTCGCGGATGATGCGGAAGGCGCCCTGGCCGTGGAGATTGTAGCCGGGGAACAGGCGGTTGATGAACAGCCCGGTCGCCTGCTCGAGCGAGATCAGCCGCACGACCTTGCCCTCGGCCGGCAACCGGATGAAGCGGTCGATCTTGCCGGGCATACGAATCAGCGCGTTCATCTGCTTGCCGTCGGCGGCGCGCGTCAGCTGGAGCGCGATGGTGAAGCCGAGGCTCGGAATGAACGGGAAGGGGTGAGCCGGGTCGATCGCGAGCGGGGTCAACAGCGGAAACACGTTGTTGAGGAAGTAGTCCTCGATCCAGGTCCGTTCCGCCTTGGTGACGTCCTTGCCGTCGACCAGTGCGATGCCGACGTCGGCCAGCGTGCTGCGCAGGTCGCGCCAGATCGCCTGCTGGTCGGAGGCGAGCTGCGAGACGGTGCGGTTGATCAGCGCGAGCTGCTCGGACGGCGTCAGGCCATCGGGCGCGCGCTCGGCAATGCCTTCGCGCACCTGGGCCTTGATGCCGGCGACGCGAACCATGAAGAATTCGTCGAGGTTATTCGCTGAAATCGACAGGAATCGCACCCGCTCCAGCATGGGGTGGCTGGGATTGACCGCTTCTTCCAGGACGCGGCGGTTGAAGTGCAGCCAGGAGAGCTCGCGATTGATGAAGCGCTCGGGACTTGAGGCAATCGCCGGCAGGCCCTCGGTCTCCGGGGCTTTTTCTTTAATTTCAACAGCTTGCGCAGAGTCCATCAGAAGTCGATCCATCCAGTTCGCCCCAATTTGCGACTTATGCGCAAAACCGGCGGGAGCATGTGTTAGTCCGATGACGTTTCGATGACATTGATGTTCCGCCGCTGCGCCGCGTCAAGCGGCCTTGGAGCCAGGGTGGAAGGGTCAGGCGTCCCGAAGCAGCTCGGCGGCCAGCGCCCGCGTGACGGGGCGACCGAGGCGCAGGGCTTCGCTGTCGAGCAGCTCAACGGCCCCCCGTGCGGCCGCCGAAGACCGCTCCAGGCGGGTGGCGAGATAGCTGACCACGCTCTCATCCACGGTGAGCTGGCGGTCGGCGCAGAACTTGACGATCAGGCCGCGGAAGAGCTGGTCGTCGGGCGGCAGCAGCGAGATCACAGGAACCGCGCGCAGCCGCGAGCGCAGATCGCGCAGCTCGATCTCGAGCGACGCCGGTACCTCGCGGCCGGTGAAGAGCAGGTAGGCCCCATCCTCGCGGGCGAGGTTCATCAGATGAAACAGGGCCCGCTCGTCGAACTCTTTTGCCTTGAGATCCTCGACCACCAGCGCGCCGGTGGCGAGCGCGCCCGGGACGTTTTCGGCGGTCAGCCCATTGGCTGTGGTCGAGCGGGCGCCGGAATCCTCGGCCCAGATCGCGGCGAGATGGCTCTTGCCGCTTCCTTCCGGGCCGGCCAGCCACATGATCCGGTTCGGCCATTCCGGCCAGGCATCGATGAGGGCAAGACCGGCTTCGTTGGCGGGGCCTTCGRGGAAATTATCCCGGCTGAGGCTCTCCGCGTGCGGAAGAGAGAATGCCAATTGTCGGGGGTGAACGCGGCCTGCCACGCTTGCTGTGCTCCGTGCCGGCACGCCGGCTTCGTTTGAAGAGATTCGACTTCATCGAGCGGGAGTTGGCCTTTTGCGGGGCCGCATCCCGGCTCATTTGGCCTCGATCGTGCTACTTGGCCTCGATCGTGCTCATGTGCCGCAGCCACTCGACGAGATAGAGCGACACGGAAGAGAGCGTGAAGACCGTGACGAGGCCCATCAGGATCATATCATAGGGCGCCGGTTTGAAGCCGAAAGCGAGGGAGGCCAGCACCAGCGCCGCGTAGGCCACCTGGGCGGCGGTGTTGAGCTTCGACACCTTCGACGGCTTCATCTCGACCGGCTTGTCGAACAGCCAGGACACGATCACAGCGGCGACGATCATGATGTCGCGCGATACCACCAGGATCACGATCCAGCGCGGGATGTCGCCCCAGATCCCCAGTGCCAGATAGATCGAGACCAGCAGCGCCTTGTCCGCGAGCGGATCGAGCAGGGCGCCGAGCTCGCTCGTCATGTTGAAGCGCTTGGCGAGGAAGCCGTCGACCGCGTCGCTCACGCCGGCAATGAGGAAGACGGCGAACGCAACCTCCATTTGGCTCGACACGATGGCCCAGACGATGATTGGGACCAGCATGATGCGGCCCAGGGTAATGATATTCGGAATACTCACGCGGCGCTTCCTGGCACCCGGCCTGATCTCGAATCCGGCCCGTTTGAAGGCTGAACCGGTTGATATCTACATAGTATAGGGCGGGGCGCCACGCTTGCCATTGCGCGTCCCCGGAATTCGACGTAACCAGCCGCAAACCCACTGGAAATCGGGCATGACCGACCGCAAAAACGGCCTCACTTACGCCGATTCAGGYGTCGATATCGACGCGGGCAACCGCCTGGTCGATCTGATCAAGCCGATGGTGCGCGCCACCGCGCGGCCCGGCGCCGACGCCGAGATAGGCGGATTCGGCGGCCTGTTCGACCTCAAGGCGGCCGGTTTCAAGGACCCCGTCCTGGTTGCCGCCACCGACGGGGTCGGCACCAAGGTCAAGATCGCGATCGAGACCGGCCTGCATGGCGGGATCGGCATCGACCTCGTCGCCATGAGCGTCAACGACCTCGTGGTGCAGGGCGCCGAGCCGTTGTTCTTCCTCGACTATTTCGCCTGCGGCAAGCTCGACCCGGAGGCGACCGCCTCGATCGTCGCCGGTGTCGCCGAAGGCTGCCGCGAATCCGGCTGCGCCCTGATCGGGGGCGAGACCGCYGAGATGCCCGGCCTCTACAAGGACGGCGACTACGACCTCGGCGGCTTTGCCGTCGGCGCCGCCGAGCGCGGTACCTTGTTGCCGCGCAAGGACATCGCCGCGGGCGATGCCGTGATCGGCCTTGCCTCTTCTGGCGTGCACTCCAACGGCTTCTCGCTGGTGCGCAAGATCGTCGAGCAGTCCGGCCTCAGCTTCGAGGCGCCGGCCCCGTTCGCGCCGGTCATGACGCTCGGCGGCGCGCTGCTGACGCCGACGCGGCTCTACGTCAAATCCTGCCTGCGTGCGATCCGCGAGACCGGCGCGGTGAAGGGGCTCGCCCACATCACCGGCGGCGGTTTCACCGACAACATTCCGCGCGTGCTGCCGAAAGATCTCGGCGTCGGTATCGATCTGGCGCGCCTGCCGGTGCTGCCGGTGTTCAAATGGCTGGCTGCCCAAGCCGGCATCGCCGAGCTCGAGATGCTGCGCACCTTCAACTGCGGCATCGGCATGATCGCGATCGTCGAGCCCGACAAGGTCGATCAGGTCGTGCAGGTCTTCAGCGATGCCGGTGAGACGGTCGCGCAGCTCGGTACCGTGATTCCGGCCGAGGGCGAGCATCGCGTCGTCTATAACGGCCACCTCGACCTGGCACCGTGATGACTGGCGCTGTGATGAAGCGGCGCGTCGCCATCCTGATCTCCGGCCGCGGCTCCAACATGTCCGCGCTGATCAGGGCCGCTGCTGCGGCGGAGTTTCCAGCGGAAATCTCGCTCGTCATCTCCAACAAGGCCGACGCTCTCGGGCTCGAACGCGCAAAGGCGAGCGGCGTCAACACGCTGGTGATCGAAAGCAAGCCGTTCGGCAAGGACCGCGCCGGCTTTGAAAAGCTGCTGCAGGCCGCGCTCGACCAGCACGGCATCGAGCTGATCTGTCTCGGCGGCTTCATGCGCCTGTTCACGGCCGAGTTCACCAAGGCCTGGTATGGGCGGATGCTCAACATCCATCCGTCGCTGCTGCCGTCATTCCCTGGTTTGGACCCGCACGGTCAGGCTTTGCGCGCCGGCGTCAAACTGTCTGGCGCGACAGTGCACTTCGTGATCCCCGAGACCGATGCTGGCCCGATCGTGATGCAGGGTGCAGTCCCCGTCAGCGACCACGACACGGGCGCTACGCTGTCGGAGCGCATTCTCGAGGTGGAGCATCGCATCTATCCCGAAGCGCTGCGGTTGCTAGCGACCGGCAAGGTCCGGATCGAGGGCGATGTGTGCAAGACGGCGGGTAGCGGGCCGTCGGAGAATTTTCTGGTTTCGCCGGTGGTGCGCTGAAGCGCCGTCGCACCGTGTTTCGTCTTCGCAAACAAAATCCCCCGGCAGAGCCGGGGGCATCGTCATGATCTCTCGCGCTAAGCTTTGAGAGACATCAGGAGACCTTGAGGTTCTCCGCGGATGCTTTGCCGCGGTTCTCCACGAGGTCRTATTCAACCACCTGGTTCTCATTAAGGGTCGAGAGTCCGGCACGCTCGACGGCCGAGATATGGACGAACACGTCCTTATCGCTGCCGTTCGGCTTGATGAACCCATAGCCCTTGGTCGGGTTGAACCATTTGACGGTGCCCTTTTGCGGCATCGCTCATCTCCTCCACTAGATACAAAAAAGACGCGGCCGCAGTTTCGCGTGCCACGCCACAAACGGGCTTCCGGTAGTCTGTTCGAGTCTCAATGTCGCGAAACGCACAGCCGAGCGGCCAATTCCGATTGTGTCCAATATTGCAACATGAAATTCGCGCGTTAGCAAGCGGTGCACGGCTTTCAAGATCGCGGCGGTTATCGCTGTCTGCTATTTGCGACCTGTGGCAAGGGAACCACAATCGAGGCAATAGCCCCGCTCCAGCGCGCCAACCGGTTGACCCTGCGTGGCAGTTCGGCACAAATCGCCGCAAGCGCGCGCCGTTCGTGTTGCATTTTTGCGCTCCGCCACTTTGCTTCGGGATTAGTCGTCATGCGCTGCGCCTTGCAGCTCTCCGGGACACGGCAGACGGTTGGGCTGGGCCGTGTCCGCCGGATCGCGGCTGCGCTCGTCATGGCGCTTGGACTCGTCGTGACGATGTCGGCGACATCAGCCTTCGCGCAGAGTCCGACGCCCACGCCGACCCCGACCCCGACACCCACGGCGTCACCGACCCCCATGCCGACCGCGACCAATTACGACCAGTCGGCCGGCAACAGTGCGCTCAATCTTGGCTCCAATTTCCTGGAGCGGCTCGGCAACCAGGCCTCTAGCGGCGTCAACCGTGCATCGCGCACCAATCCCGGTGGGGGCGGCGCCTCGGCGAGCACGGAGGATCCGCTCTACCGCACCTGGTTCGAAGGCTATGGCATCTCGGTCCGGACCGACGCGCAGGGCGACTTCGTCGGAGACAAGCGCAAGACCTTTGGCGGCGTCGCCGGTTTCGGCGCGCGGGTCGCGCCGGGCGTCAATCTCGGCTTCTCCGTCGACCAGAGCCATACCGACATCGACGTACCGCTGGCACTGCAATCGGCGACGCTCGACCTGACGCAAATCGGTTTCAACGGCTCGGTCGACAAGGGACCGTGGACCTGGGCGTTCGCGGTGGTGCACGGTTTCGGCAAGGTCCGTTCCAGCAGGGACACGGGCGTTGGTCTTGCGACCGCGGGTTATCGTGCCGCGATCGACGGTGGCCTGACCGAGATCAGCTATTACTGGACCAAGGACCAGATGCGCATCGTGCCCAAGGGCGCGCTCGAATATGTGCGCGCCACCAGCGCCGCGTTCCAGGAGGCCGGAGGGCTCGATCCACTGAACGTCGGCTCCACGGCACTCTCACGCGCGCGCGTGATGATCGGCGCGGAGATCGGGCGCTACTTCATTTACGACCAGAAGATCCTGGACCTGTCGGCCTACGGCAAGTTCGTCGACAATTTCTACCAGAACCTGGGATCGGTTCAGGTCAGCCTGGGAACCCAGAGCATCGTCGTTCCCGGCATCGGGGAGAGCCGTTACGGCATGGATGCCGGCGCCTCGGCCTCGCTCAGCCTCACGAGCGTCGCGCGGCTCTACATCAACTATGACGGCAAGTTCCGCAACGAATTGACGTCGCATCAGGGCACGGTCGGCTTCGAGTACAGATGGTGAGGGCGAAGCGCGCCCTGCGTCTACGTCGGCGTTGCCGCGACATAACCCGTTAGCCCAAAGCCCTCGCGCGCGGCCGTCATCATTGGCACCAGCGCATTCGGATGGATGAACTCGTCGCGGAAGCAGGGATAGGTCTTGGCATCGAAGATCTTCTTCAGCCAGTCGACCACGATCTTGTGGCGCTCGGAGTTGCGGAATTCCTTGTGATAGGTGAGCCAGAGATCGGCGTGGTGGCTGACACCGAGATCGACGGCAACGAGCGGTGCGCCGAGCGCGATCGACACGGTCGGCAGGAAGCCGATGCCGGCGCCGCGCTCCACCGCATAGAGCACGCCAACCGAGGAGTTGGTCTTGATCCCGACGATGCCTTCGAGCGACTTCAGTCCAAGCACGCGGGCGTAGGCGCCGTCGTCGACCTGCGGCGCGCTCTGCTTGATGATGCGATGGTTCTTCAGCTCGGCGAGGGACGCCGGCACGCCGTAGAGGTTCTCGTATTCCCTGGAGACGAAGGGATAGATGTGCAGGCGGCCGAGCTTGGCGACGATCAGGTCGGGATTGGTCGGCGGCTCGAGCTGGATCGCGATGTCGGATTCAAGCCGGGCGACGTCGGCCTGCTCCATCGCGCAGCGCAGATCGACGGTGATCTTGCGATAGGTCTTCTGGAAATCGATCAGCCGCGGCAGGATCCAGAAATTGCCGGGGCCTTCCGTCACCGCAACGCGCACCGTGCCTGACGTGTCGTTCGACGATCGCGAGGCACGCCGGAAGACGTTGAAGGCATGACGCTCCATATGCGCGACGTCGGCGATCATCGCAGCGCCTTCATCGCTGAGCGTCAGTCCGCTCTGGTCGCGCAGGAACAGCTTGCAGTCGATGCTCTCTTCGAGCCGGTCGATCCTGCGCATCAGCGTGGTGGAGGTGAGGCCGAGTTCTTCGGCCGCGTTGCGGAAACTTTTATATTTTGCGCACGCTAAAAAGAGTTTCAAATCGTCCCAGGACGCGTCCAGGGCTTCTTCACGGTGCTGCATCAAAGCAGCACCCCGGTGCAATAACTGCTGCATACGCCAGATCCCCAACCGCTAAGGTCATCGTCATAGCGGGGCACTAAATCCTCGGAGGATAGAGGGGTGACATGAGTATGGAAAGGGGCTCCTTTGCCGCAAGGCATGATTTCGATGCATTGCCGCTCAGTCCGGACGTCGATGTCCGATGTGCGCAATCTTCCGAAATTGCTGCGCTTTCTGAAATGGCGCACCGGCTGGTGCCGGGTGTGCAGATCGGAACGGCAGAGCTTGCGCGATATTTCACGTTCGATCCTCAGAGCATCCTGACATTCAGTCGCAAGGGCAATCTGGTCGGCGGCATGGCCTTCTTGTTCCTCAACGACCGCGGACACGATGCGCTGCTGCTCGACGAGATCTGCCTGACCGCACCCGAAACGCGCTATCTCGCTTCCGCGAAGGAAGACGTTGCAGCGATCTACATCTGGGCGATCGCGGCGACAGGCCGGGGTATCGCCGGTCTCGGCAAGGCCGCGGCTCATCTACGTCAGGTAAGGTTTCGCGGCGCGGATTGCTATGCGCAGCCGTCAACCGTGGCCGGACGCGACATCATGAAGGCGACGGGATTCGACCCCGTCCCGAGCTTCCAGCCCGATCTCTGGTGTTACGAGCGGCCCTGGCATCGGCAGCCGATGCGGATGCCGGGCGCGATCATCCAAACAAGGAGTTTTGCAGATGCACGGCACTAGGATTCCCCTCGCCAAGCCCGACTCCCGCGCCATCACCATTCGCCTCGCGCGCGATCCCAACGACCTCATGCTGGTCACCGCCATTCGCGCGGCGGTCTATCTCGCCGAGCAGGATTGTCCGTTCGACGAGGAGTTCGACGGCAACGACATGGTCGCAGCGCACTTCATCGGCTACGTCGGCAACGAGCCTGCGGGTTGCCTGCGGGTACGCTTCTTCGGGGATTTCGCCAAGGTGGAGCGGCTCGCGGTGCGTCATCAATATCGGCGCTCGCGCGTCTCGTTCAAGCTGGTTCAGGCGAGCGTCGACTATGTGAAGCGCAAGGGCTTTCGCAAGATCTACGGCCAGGCGCAGGACCGGCTGGTCGATTTCTGGGCTCATTTCGGCGCCAAGCCGCTCGGTCACAACCGCAAGATCACCTTCTCGGATTTCTCCTACACGGAGATGCTGCTGGAGATCGAGCCGGGGCCGGACGCCATCACGCTGGACAGCGATCCCTATGTGATCATCCGTCCCGAGGGCGATTGGGACCGGCCCGGCGTGCTCGACGCATCCGCGGGGCGGGCGGTGACCTCGCCGCTACGGGACCTCGCACTCGCCGATCACTGAAATTGGTGCAGCTCTGCGCAAGACAATGCTGGCTTCCATTACCGATGATCCGTCGATCCTGGTCTGTGCGGATCTCCAGGTCGAATATCTGACCCCCGGGCGTCGCCATGTCATCCTCGACGGCGAAGCCGCCACCGTGCGCTGCCTGGAGCTCCTGACACTGTGGCGCACCAATCTCTGGCCGGTGATGCATCTGAAGCGCATCGCCCAGGCGGCGTGGTTCAATCCGGCATCCAGGCTGACCGATTGGATCGCGGAGGCGAAGCCGCGGCCCGGCGAAATGACTTTCGAGCACCCGCTGCCGTCGGCCTACAGCTCTTCGCGGTTCGTGGACTACATGTCCAATATCCGCAATGTGCGCTGCATTCTGGTCGGCTTTTCCCTGGACGAAACCATCCTGGCCACCGCCGTCGACGGGTTTCACCGCAGCCATCGCTACCAGATCGCCACTGACGCCGTGGCCTGCCGGCAGCCGGGCACGGGCGATGCCGCCGTCTACAAACAGTCGGTGGTGAATGTGATCGGGAATTTTGCTACAGTCCATGCCAGCGCCGAACTGATCAGAACCAGCGGCGCCATCGCGGTCTAGGCGGCCGTGGTCGGCGGATGGATGGGGTGGGACATTGTCACGGGGGGGACGAGCTCAAGGAGCTGGCAAGCGATTTGTCGCGTGCTGTGGAGACGGCGCGCAGCGTCGGCTTGCCCACGACGGTCTATCTGCTCTCGATGGCGCTGGTGGAGGTGAGGGAAGCCGCTCGCGCTGCCGACGAAGAGGATGACGACGGCGCGGCGTAGGGTTTCGGGCCTGCGGCGAAAGCGTTTCTCTCAGGATCGGCCGATGGCGCGCATCAGGATATCGGATGCGTCATCAGCGTTGTCGCCCGCGTAGGCGACGAATTGATCGGGCCGCACCAGGATCAGCCGCGCCTCGTATTTCTCGCGTCCGCCTGATGCGGTGTCCCTGATCACCGTCAGCGGGATGCCAAGCCGCGCGGCGGCTTGCTCAAGAGCTGTTGCCGCGGCGCCGTCCGTCAGATCGATCAAGGTGAAGCCGTCGCCCAATTCCTCGAACACGTTTTTGCCTGACGACAGAGGTTGCGGGGTGAGATGATGACCTGCGCGCGCCGGATAGGCGTGCGAGCCGATCGCGCTGCAGACAGCGCCGGCCGGACCAAAGACGATTGGTGACCCCTCGTAATTCGGCTCGAAGGCGTTGACCTCGGCGCGCGCGCCGGAGTGCCGCTCGTGCCAGGCGGCCTCGAAATCCGCCCGATCGCGCGCCGGATCGTGCCGGCGAAGAAAATCGCGGTCGCGGAAGATCGGAGTCTCGATGAAATCGCGCGCAGTGGACGCAAACACCGGACGCCGCTCGGCATCGTAGCTGTCGAGCAGACCGGCTGGCGCCCAGCCTTGCAGCGTCGCGGCGAGCTTCCACGCCAGATTTGCGGCGTCCTCGAAGCCGGTGTTGATGCCATAGCCGCCGTAGGGCGGATGGCTGTGCGCGGCATCTCCGGCGAGGAAGACGCGGCCGGCGCGGTAGCTGTCCGCGACCGTGAAGCGAAGATCCCAGAATCCGATGTGCTCGAACTCGATGTCGAATTGTGCGCCGGCGGCATCGTGCAGCAAGCGTCGGAAATCGAAATTGTCGGCGGTGGCGTCCGCGGGAACGGGGGCATGGAAGAACCAGGTGCTGCCGAGATCGACCCGGCCGAAGAACTTCCAATAGCCCTCGAGGTCCGGATGCAACACGCTGTAGAACGACTTGCCTGGAAAGGCCTCGAGCAGTCGATGCAATTCGACGGAGCGAAACACCAGCAGCACCATCAGCCGGTCGTGGTCGGAGCGGGTCTGGGTGATGCCGGCGCGTTCGCGCACGATCGATCGGCTGCCATCGCAGCCGATCACGTAGTCGGCGCGAAGGCTCTGCATCATCCCGTCGCGATTTTCGATGTCGAGGCTCACGCCCTCGGCGTCAGGCCGGATATCCCGGCAGGTCCAGCCGTATCGCAGGTCATTGGAGGGAAGCTGTGCCGCCCGTTGCCGCAACACGGCTTCGGTCGCGTATTGCGGCAGGCGTTCGTTGTCGGTGAAATAGAAGGGGCGGACGAGTTCGCGCTGCAGCCAGTTGTAATTGTAGCCGCTGAGCAGCGTCCCGTAGCTGGTCATTCCGCCGATGCCATAGTCGGGAGGAATGGTGCGGGCCGCGCGCAGCGCTGCCTCCGCGCCCCAGAAATGGAAATGCTCCATCGTCCGCTGCGTGAGGTTCTGTCCCTTGGGGATCGGCTGCGGCTGTTCGTGGCGTTCCACGACGATGGTCTTGATGCCGCGCTGGCCAAGGCCGATCGCCAGACCCATCCCGACCGGTCCGCCGCCGACGATCACGACGGGCGCGTCGCTATCCGCTGAAGCCTGCCTCACATCGCTTCCCCACGATTGTCATCGCGCGAGGCGCGATCGCTCGTCCTCATGAGATGTCGCACGGATCTCGTCAAGTAAAATCTCAAATAATGAGATTAGATTACGATGTCATTACCTCGGAGATTTGCCGGGCCGCTTCGCTGACCTCCGCGCTGATGCGATCGATCAACTCGCCCTTGGCATGTGGTCCGGCGATCGTGATGCAGAGGCTTGCGATCGGGTAGCCCGCATCGAGGATCGGCGCGGCGATCCCGACCGCGCCCGGTGTCACTTCGCCAAAGGCAACCGCGACGCCAGCGCGCCGCACGCGTTTCAGCGCTGCCAGGATTTCGTCGGAGGTGTCGCCGACGCCGACGCTGCGCAGATCGGCGGCATAGCGCGTCACCAGTGGCATTACGCGTTGCTTGGGCAGAAAGGCCATGATCGAGCGCGCGATTGCCCCACGTCCCATCGCCATCGGTCGGCCACGCGGATAGCTGCTTACGGGATTCACGACGGAGGCGATTGAAGCCACGCACAGCATCTTTTCGCCATACCAGCGCACGACCAGGGCCGTACAGGGGTGCGCGGCCGACAGCCGCTCCAGATGCGGGGTGGCTGCTGCGATCAGCGGATCGGAACGGCGGCTGAGATAGTCCATCTCCACCACGCGCGGGCCAAGCGCGAACCGGCCGCCGCGCGTCGGCATCACGAAGCCGCTGTCCTTCAAGCTCTTCAGATAGCGATACAGCGTCGGCCTTGTGTAGCCGAGCTCCTTCATGAGCTCTTCGGGCGACCATTGCGGCCGTGCCTCGGTGAAGAGATCGAGCACGGCAAGAACCCGATCCTGACTGTTTGCTTTGACCAAGTGAGATTCGATCCAGCTTCGCGTATTCGCCGTGATACCCGCATTCGCGTCGGCCGCAAAACGGCGGCACGGCAGTGGCTTGCCTTCGTTATAATCTCACTATAAGAGATTTTAAGAAGAATAATAGTGCGTGAGCTGCCGGGGAGGGGTTGGGCATGGCCGTCACAGCTACGGATGGGATCGTGTCGGGCACGGTCGACGTTCCCGCCTATGTCGATCGTCAGCCGGTCGGCGCCTTTCAGATCCGGGTTCTGCTCGTCTGCGCCGCGGTGCTGTTCATCGACGGCTTCGACACCCAGGCCATCGGTTATGTCGCGCCTGCAGTCGCGCAGGAATGGAAGCTGGCGCGTGGCAGCCTGGGTCCGGTGTTCAGCGCGGGGCTTCTGGGTCTCATGATCGGCGCCCTGATCTTCGGTCCGATGGCCGACAGGATCGGTCGCCGCCGCATCATCCTCGCAAGCACGCTGGTGTTCGGCATCGGGACGCTGCTCACCGTGTTCGCGGTGGATACGACCTGGCTGATCGCGTTGCGCGTTCTGACCGGTCTCGGTCTCGGCGGTGCAATGCCCAATGCGATTGCGCTGATCTCCGAGTTCAGCCCGCATCGCCGCCGCGCCACCATGGTCATGATCATGTTCGCAGGCTTTTCGATCGGTGCGGCCCTGGGCGGGCTGCTGGCGGCCGCCATGATCCCGGCTTTCGGCTGGCGCTCGGTGTTCCTCGTCGGCGGCCTCGTGCCGCTGCTGCTTCTGCCTTTCCTCTTCAAGGCGTTGCCGGAGTCGATCCGGTTCCTGGCGATGATGGGCGGCCGCGACCGCGAGGTGGCGAACCTCCTGCAAAAGATAGCCCCGGGGGTATCCTTCGCCGGCAATGCCAAATTCGTGGTCCAGGAGCCCAAATTGTCGGGATTGCGCGTCGCGCATTTGTTTGCAGAGGGCCGCGCATCGGTGACGGTTCTGCTCTGGGTCGTGTTCTTCATGAGCCTGCTCGACCTGTATTTGCTGTCGAACTGGCTGCCCACCGTGCTGAACGATCTCGGCGTGTCGGTTTCGGGGGCGGCCGCGATTGGTGCGATGCTCCAGGTCGGCGGCGTGGTCGGCACGTTCACGCTCGGCCAGTTCATCGACCGCTTCTCGTTTCGCGCGCTGTCGCTGACCTATCTCGCTGCGGCGGTCGCGGTGGCCGCCGTTGGGATGGCCAGCCATTCGATCGTCCTGGTCACGATCGCGATCTTCGCGTCGGGATTTTGCATCGTCGGGGGACAGATCGCCTCGAACGCGCTGACGGCGACCTTCTATCCGACGGCGATCAGATCGACCGGCGTGGGCTGGGCGCTGGGCATCGGCCGCATCGGCTCGATCGTGGGGCCTCTGATCGGCGGCGTCATGCTGGCCCGCGACATGGGACCGCAGCCGCTGTTTGGCGCTGCGGCCGTCCCGGCATTGATCGCCGCGGCGGCGGCCTTCGTGCTGGCACGGCGAGGCTAGCCGAGGCGATATATCCTGCCGAAGTGCCAGCGCTGCTTTCCTGCAACGCTCGTGTGCGCTTGTTGCCAACGAAATGACGTTGCAAGTTGCGGCCTGCCGCAATAGCCAAGATGTCGACGTTTTCTTTGGACAAGCTCGTCGTTTGGACAGGTCTGCGTCATGACCTCCAATGACGCACCGTTGAGGAATCCCGCAATGTCCATGCTGCCCAATTCGCAAGAGGCCCGGGACGTGGCCTACCAGCTCCATTCCTATACCAATGCGCGCGCGCATCAGCAGGCCGGTCCGCTGGTGATCGAGCGTGGCGAGGGTCCTTACGTGTTCGACGCGTCGGGCAAGCGCTATTTCGAGGCCATGGCCGGCCTGTGGAGCGTCGGGCTCGGCTTCAACGAGAAGCGRCTGGTCGAGGCGGCGCACAAGCAGATGCTGGCGCTGCCGTTCTACCATACGTTCTCCGCCAAATCGCACGGGCCCTCGATTGACCTCGCCGAGAAGCTGGTGGCGCTCGCGCCGGTGCCGATGAGCAAGGTGTTCTTCACCAATTCCGGCTCGGAGGCCAACGACACCGTCCTCAAGCTGATCGCCTATCGCTCCAACGCGCTTGGCCAGCCGCAGCGCAAGAAGATCATCAGCCGGATGCGCGCCTATCACGGCGTCACCATTGCCTCGGCAAGCCTCACCGGCCTGCCGAACAACCACCGCTCGTTCGACCTGCCGCTGCCCAACATCTTGCACACGGGCTCGCCGCATTTCTACAAGGACGGCGCGCCCGGTGAGAGCGAGGAGGCGTTCGCAACGCGCCGGGCCGAGGAGCTCGACGCGCTGATCCAGAAGGAGGGCCCGGATACGATCGCGGCCTTCTTCGGCGAGCCGGTGATGGGCGCGGGCGGCGTCGTCGTGCCGCCGGCGACCTATTGGGAGAAGATCCAGGCAGTCCTGAAGAAATACGACATCCTGCTGGTCGCAGATGAGGTCATCTGCGGCTTCGGCCGTACCGGCAAGATGTTCGGCTGCGAGACCTACGGCATCAAGCCGGACGTGATGGTGGTCTCCAAGCAGATCACCTCGAGCTATTTCCCGCTGTCGGCGATCATCCTGAACGACCGCATGTTCGAGCCGATCGCGGACGAGAGCAACAAGATCGGCGTGCTCGGCCACGGTTTCACTGCGGGCGGCCATCCCGTCGGCTCGGCCATTGCGCTGGAGAATCTCAAGATCATCGAGGAGCGCGGCCTGGTCGCGCACGCCGCCGAGCTCGGCGGCTACATGCAGGGCAAGCTGCGCGAGCTCACCAGCGATCCGCTGGTCGGCGAGGTCCGCGGCGTCGGCATGATCGCGGCGATCGAGCTCGTGCTCGACAAGGGACGCAAGACGGCCGCCAGCACGCCCGGCGCCGTCGGCGGCATCGCCAGCCGCATGCTCCAGGAGCGCGGCGTGATCTCGCGCAACATGCTGGATGCCATCGCCATCTGCCCGCCGCTGATCGTCACCAAGGCCCAGATCGACGAGCTGATCGCGGCCATTACGGGCGTGCTGAACGACATGAAGCCGGAAGTGGCGAAGCTGACGCCGGCGTAGGCTCTCTCCTCGTCATTGCGAGGAGCCCGCAACAAAATTGCGAAGCAATTTTGCGCTGGCGACGAAGCAATCCAGACCGTCTCCGCGGAAAGATTCTGGATTGCTTCGCTTCGCTCGCAATGACGGCGTTGATGCAGTGAGCCTCGATTTATCACCGTCACCCTGAGGTGCTCGCCTCTTCGGCGAGCCTCGAAGGGCGACGGCCGACTGGCCGCAGCGGGGGCCGCTCATCCTTCGAGGCTCACGCCTCGCGCCTCAGGATGACGGTTTAACCGGCTCCACCCGTTGGACCCCGATCACGCGGCCTTTCTCGATCGCGAGCGCCAGCTCGCCGCGCTTGAGCTTCAAGGCGGCGTCGCCGAACAACTCGCGGCGCCAGCCGCGCAAGGCCGGCACGTCGGCCTCGTCGTCCGCTGCGATCTCTTCGAGATCGTCGACAGTGGCGATCACCTTGCTGGCGACCGCGTGGCGCTCCGCGGTCATGCGCAGCAGCACCTTCAACAGCTCGACGATGGCGGCGCCATTGTTGTTGTTGCGCGGCTTCTCCAGCTTCGGCAGCGTCGCGAAATCCCGCGCCAGCCCGCGCTCGACCGCGGCGACGATGTCCGCGCCCCATTTGGATTTCTCGAACCCCTTCGGCACCGAGCGCAGATGGGCGAGCTTCTCCAGCGTGTTCGGCGCGTGGGTCGCGATGTCGCTGATGGCTTCATCACGCAGCACGCGGCCGCGCGGCACGTCGCGGCTCTGCGCTTCCTGCTCGCGCCAGGCCGCGACCTCCATCAGGACCGCGAGGTCCTTGGGCTTGCGGACCCGCGTCTTCAGCCGTTCCCAGGCGCGCTCGGGGTGGAAGTCGTAAGTGCGGGGCGAGGTCAAAACCTCCATCTCGATGGAGACCCACTCGCTGCGGCGCCGCTTCTTGAGGTCGGCATCGAGCGCGGCGAACACGTCGCGCAGGTGCGTGACGTCGGACACCGCGTAGTGCATCTGCTCTTTTGTCAGCGGCCGGCGCGACCAGTCGGTGAAGCGGTGGGTCTTGTCCGGGCGGTGGCCCGCGACCTTCTCGACCAGCGCGTCATAGGCGATGCTGTCGCCATAGCCGAGCACCATGGCCGCGACCTGGGTGTCGAACACCGGGTGCGGGATGATGTTGGCCTGGTGCCAGATGATCTCGATGTCCTGGCGGGCGGCATGGAATACCTTCAGCACGCCCTCGTTGCCCATCAGGTCGAAGAACGGCTTGAGGTCGATCCCCTCGGCCAGGGTGTCGATGACGATCGCTTCCTCGGGGCTGGCCATCTGCACCACGCACAGCAGCGGGTAGTAGGTGGTTTCGCGCAGGAACTCGGTATCGACTGTAATAACGGGGTGCTTGGCCAGCCGGCTGCAGGCAGCCGCGAGGTCAGCGGTGGTGGTAATCAAATCCATGAACGGCCCATGACACTTGGTATCAGCCGTTCTGCCGAAAGCGCTGTGATGTCAAGGGGCTCTAAGCGAATTCGAGCATTGCATCAGGCCGGAATCGTCTCTTTCCGACGAAATTCCTATTCGTAACGGATCCGGTGCGAGGATTTGCGCGCGCAGGGCAGCGCCACCACGACCACGCACATGGCGACCAGCGCCAGCCCCAGGAACTCGAAAACCAACAGATCCACGGCGAAATCTCCAGAAACATTGATAGATTTGTCGGGGGTACGTTGAGGGTCTGTTAATGCTCGTGGTTACCGGCCGCCCGGCAAGCCGGATGGTGGACGGGGAGTTAACGGGGGCGGGCTCGACCATCACCCCATGAGCTTCGGCAAGGCGGCGAGCGCGTCCACGGCGGCACGCACTTTTGGCGGAATCCGGGGCGAACGGGGCCACAGCGCGTGGCAGTCGTAGAGGAATTCGGGCTGGCCTTCGAGGAGGCCGACCAGCGCGCCGCTGTTGAGACGCTCGCGGACCAGCCAATAAGGCAGCCAGGCGAGCCCCATGCCCTGTGCGGCGGCGTCCGCGATCGCCTCCATATCGTCGAGCCTCAGCCTGCCTGACGGCATGATCTCGCGTGCCGGCTGGTCGGCTTGTGGAAACAGCCATGGCCGGACGCGTCCAGAGCGGCGATAGATGATCGCCTGATGCGCGGCGAGATCGTCGAGCGATTTTGGTTTGCCGTTGGCGCGTAAATAGGACCGCGCGCCGCACACCACCATGCGCTGGCTTGCGATGCGCCGCGTGATCAGACCGGACTGGTCGTCGAGATCGCCGGTCCGGATCGCAAGATCGTAGCCGGCCTCGATGATGTCAGCGATGGGATCGCCGAAGGAGAGGTCGAGCTCGAGATGCGGATATTTTCGCGCGAGCTTCATCAACAGAGGGGCGATGCAGTGCCGTCCGAGCAGGGCAGGCATGGTCACGCGCAGCCTGCCGCGCGGCGCGGAGAGTTCATCGGCCACGACGGCGTCGGCGGCTTCGGCCTCGCTGAGTACCGCGCGGCAGCGCTCGTAGTAGGCCTGGCCAGCCTCGGTCAGGCTCTGGCGCCGCGTGGTGCGGTTGAGGAGGCGGACGCCGAGACGTTCTTCGAGGAAGCGCACATGCTTGCCGACCATCGGCCCCGACATCTCCAGGGCGTYGGCCGCGGCCGCGAACGAACCGAGATCGACGGCCCGGACGAATACGGCCATGCTGGTCAGGCGGTCCATGATTGAAAACTCCTGGTTTCGACTGTTCGCGTATTCGGGCCATTTATCCACTTCGGTGGGATCGGCATAGCTCCATTCAGTTCAATTGTTTTGGAGTGTATCCATGACCCGCGTCGTTCGCTTTCACCGGCATGGCGGTCCCGAAGTGCTGTGCATCGAGACCGTCGACGTTCCACCGCCGGCAAAGGGCGAGGTGCAGATCCGGGTCAGGGCGCTCGGTCTCAACCGTGCGGAGGCGCTGTTGCGGACGGGCACCTATATCGAGACCGCGACATTTCCGTCCGGCCTTGGCCTGGAGGCGGCAGGTATCGTCGAGGCGATCGGTGAAGGCGTGGCCGGCTTTGCGCCGGGCGATGCAGTCAGCATCGTGCCGCCGCTGTCGATGGTGCGATGGCCGGCCTATGCCGAACTCGCGACGTTTCCGGCCGAGCTCGTCGTGAAGCATCCGCCCGAGCTTGGCTTCGAGGCGGCGGCTGCGGTGTGGATGCAGTATCTGACGGCCTACGGCGCGCTGGTCGACATCGCCGGACTTGGGCGAGGGGATGTCGTCGCAATCACGGCGGCATCGAGCAGCGTCGGGCTTGCGGCCATCCAGATCGCGAACCGGATCGGCGCTGTCCCGGTCGCCCTGACGCGGACCTCGGCCAAGCGGCGCGCCTTGCGCGATGCCGGCGCCGCGCACGTGATCGCCTCGGACGAGGAGGACATCGGAGCGCGGTTTGCGGAGATCGCCGGTTCAAACGGCGTCCGCGTGGTGTTTGACGCCGTCGGAGGTCCGGCATTCGAGCCGCTGACCGCGGCGATGTCACCGGGCGGAATCCTGATCGAGTATGGCGGGCTGAGCACCGCGCCGACGCCGTTCCCGCTCTTCAACGTGTTGACCAAGAGCCTGGTCCTGCGCGGCTACCTCGTGCACGAGATCATCCGCGATCCCGTGCGCCTTGCGAAAGCAAAGGCGTTCATCCTCGACGGGTTGTCAGACGGCAGCTTGAAGCCGGTGATCGCCAGAACGTTCCCGTTCGAGGAGATCGTCGAGGCGCATCGCTTCCTGGAGTCGAACAATCAGTTCGGCAAGATCGTGGTGACGATCTAAGCGCGCGGTGCGTGGCTCACATCGCGGCGATCAGCCCCCCTCGAATATTCTCTTGCGGGCATTTTCGACATGCGTGCGCATGGCGCGGCGGGCGCCGTCCTCGTCTTGTGCCTCGATGGCCTCGAACACGCGGCGATGCTCCTGCTGCCCCCTGAGAATGCGGCCGCGCGGCTGAATGAGCGACAGGTTGCGGTTGAGATTGACGCCAATGGCGATCTGCTCCCTCAACGACGTCAGCGTCTCGACAAAGAACCGGTTGCCGCTCGCCTCCGCAATCGTGCGGTGGAAGAGGAGATCTTCCTCGACACCAAGGCCGCCCTCGCGCCCTTGGGCAACCATCGTATCCAGCCTGGTCAGGACCTGCTGAATGCGGCGCAGGCTTTGTCGGTCCCGGTTGCGGGCGGCGAGGGCCGCGGCATCGCCTTCGACCGCCATCCGGAAGATGAAGCAGCGCTGGATGTCGGGGATGCTACTGACGGGCGCGAAGTCGAAGGCATTGGCGGCCGGGCGCCGCGTCACGAACCATCCCGCGCCCTGGCGTGATGCGATCAGCCCGTCGTCGCGCAATCGCGTCAGCGCCTCGCGAACGACGGGCCGCGACACGCCGAGGAGTTCGGCAAGGCCATTCTCGGGCGGTAACCGGCAGTTCACGGGAAGGATGCCGATCGCGATCTGACCCAGCACATGGTCGTAGATCCGGTCGCTCAATCGTCCCGTCGAGGACGACAGCGGCAACTCCGCGGATTTCATCGCAGGCTTTTTCAAGTCCGGCTCCGTCCGGTTTTGCGTTCGGCTTCCAAACAAGTTTTTGACATTTCAGTCCGTGCACAAGGCACTCGGGCGGCAGTTCGAAACAGCCACAGAACAGACCGCTTGACAACCAGCGAAGATTTCGTCGATGTTTGCCTTACAAATAAATAACAAGTTGCGCAAAAAATAAAGCGCGTGGGAGGCGAGAATGAAACCGAGGTCAGCAACCCCAATGGTCGCCGTCCTGTTGGGGGCGTGTCTTTGCAGCGGAGCCCTGGCCGCTCCGGTCAGTCTTTCGATCATCGATACCGGCGGTGACCTGGCCTCGGTGCAGACCATCATCGAGAACTACAAGAAGGCGAATCCGGACAAGGTCAGCGAGATCAGGATCCAGCGCGCGCCCGCGCCGGAGCTTCCGGCCAAAATCAAGGCGCAGCAGGATGCCGGACGCCTCGATATCAATCTGGTGCTGACCGGGCAGGATGGCGGCGCGCTGCTGGCCCAGAACGGCCAGCTCATCGCCATCCCCGATTATCAGAAGAACTTTCCGCGCGACGGCCTCACCGACGCGGGCAAGGCGCTTTACGACGAGGGCAAGGGCGTCCTCATTCCGTCAGTCGGCAATGCCGGTGGACCGGTGCTGATCTACAATCCGGCGAAGGTGCCGAGCCCGCCGAAGACCGCGCAGGAACTGCTTGCCTGGGTGAAAGCGAATCCGGGCAAGTTCATGTACGCGCGTCCGGCGAACAGCGGGCCGGGCCGCGCGATCCTCCAGGGCTTTGCCTTCATTCTTGGGGACTCCAAGCCGCTCGACCCCGAAAAGGGCTGGGACAAGAGCTGGGATTTCCTGAAGGAGCTCGGCAAGTCCGTCGAATATTATCCGACCGGTACCGCGATCACGTTGAAGGAATTCGCCCAGGGGCAGCGCTGGATGATCGCCGGGATCATGGAATGGGACATGAAGCCGCGCGCGCAGAGCGTGATCCCGCCGGACTCGAAGATCGCAATTTTGGAGAACACCRCGTTCGTGGTGGACGGTCACTATTGGTGCATCCCGAAGGGTGTGCCGCAGGAACAGGTCGATGTCATCGTCGACCTCATGAAGTTCATGTGGAAGCCGGAGCAGCAGGCGCTCACCTGGAAGGCCTTCATCGGTCCGGTCGTGAAGGCCGCAGCCCTCGCATCGGCGCCCAAGGAAATTCAGGACGAGGTCAAGGAGTTCTGGCGTCCTGAATACGATCAGATCGGGACCAAATGGAAGGTATCGCCTCCACTGGGCGTGACCGAGCTGAGCTACGCGATGGAACGGTGGGACCGTGAGGTCGGTGCCGATCAGGTCAAGAAATAACAATAACCGGGACCAAGACGCGAGGGCGCGCAGGTGCGGCCCTCGCGCGCGTATGCGGGGCGGGGAATGGCCGACTCTATCGATAAGCTGCAGATGTCGATCACCAAGCGTTATGGCGGCAAGGTGGTGCTCGACCACTTTCCGCTGGAGATCGGCGGCCGCGAGTTCGTCACCTTCCTGGGGCCGAGCGGGTGCGGAAAGTCCACGGCGCTCGGCATCATCGCAGGCCTGGTGCCGCCGAGCGACGGCGAGATCCATCTCAACGGACGACGGATTGACGATGTCTCGCCCGAAAAGCGCGGGTTCGGCATGGTGTTCCAGAACTACGCGCTGTTTCCGCATCTGACTGTGTTCGGCAACGTCGCCTTCGGCCTCACTCTCCAGAAGCGGCCGTCTGTGGAAATCGAGCAGCGCGTGCGGGACATGCTCGGTCTGGTGCGTCTTGCCGGTTATGAAGACCGCTATCCCGGTCAGCTCTCGGGCGGACAGCAGCAGCGTGTCGCCATTGCGCGGGCTCTTGTGCTGCACCCTCGGTTGATGCTGTTCGACGAGCCGTTGTCCAACCTCGACGCGAAGCTCCGCGTCGAGATGCGCGCCGAGATCAAGCAGCTGCATAGGCGGCTTGGCCTGACCTCCATCTACGTCACCCACGACCAGGCCGAAGCTCTCTCGCTCTCCGACCGCATCGTCGTGCTACGCGAAGGTGTGCTCATGCAAGTCGGGACGCCGCAGGAAATCCACGACCGCCCCAAGAACGTCTTCGTGGCGGATTTCATGGGCTTTCGAAATTTCCTCGATGTGACACTCGGCAAGGAAGCGGGCGGTATGATCGAAGCCGGTTTCAAGGGGCAAATCCTGCAGGCCAGGGCCAGGGATAGCTTCCGCCTGGGCGAGCACGCCGTTCTGGCTATCCGGCCGGAAGATGTGCGTCTCGGCAAGTCTGGTGATGGCGTCAACGTGCTGCGCGGCAAGGTCGAGCTGGTCGAATATCTCGGACGCGAGCAGGAGGCCGAGATCGCGCTCGATGGCGGCGCACGGCTCTGGGTCCGTTCGCACGAGAAGCTCGTTTTGAGCGAGATGCTGGATCTGACCTTGCCGGCGGACAAGTTCGTCCTGCTGCGTCGCGAGTGAGGGGACAGATCGTGGGCCGCATCCGCTCTGATTCTCGCAGCGAACTGGACCTCGTCGCGATCCTCTGCCTTGCGCCGTCGCTGCTCTACGTGCTCGCGATGTTCGTCTACCCGTTCCTCTACGGGATCTACATCAGCTTGCAGCCGAAGAAGCGCGACGCCGGGATATTCTCGAACTATGTCGCGTTCTTCAACGACGCCTACCAGTACAATACGATCAAGACGACCTTCATGTTGGCGTTGCCGACGACGGTCGCGGTCGTGTTGGTTGCGCTGTTCCTCGC